>JAGQRL010000109.1:0-3854 GCA_020425485.1 Rhodospirillaceae bacterium | reverse complement strand
GGCCCGGTGCAGGTGCGCACGCTCAGCCGGCCGGAAGATCGCCGCCGCCGGTTCTGGAAGCGGGAAATGCTGCTGTACGGCTGGATCACCCTCAGCGCTGCGGTGGTGATGATCCTCATGGTCACGGTGTCATCCCTCGGGCAGCGCCCATTCCTTGCCCACCTGGAAGTCCTGCTGCTGCTGGCCGGCTGTTCGGTCTTGGCGGGCCTGATCCTGGTCGCCGCACACCTGGGGCGGCTGCGGCGGCTCTACCGCCGCTATATGGCAGAGGAGGGCAGCCGGCCCCTGGTGTTCGATCTGGGCGTGGACGGCCTGGTGGTGCGCGATGGGGAAGCGGTGGCTCTGGCCGGTCCATGGACCCGTCTTTCCCTGCTGCATCTGGCCGTACATCGGCGCCTCGGCTGGCCGGGATACTGGGCGGTGGACGGGGTGACCCTGGGCGATCCCGATGGCCGGACCCTGCGGGTGAACCGCTATGTGCTCGATGACGGGGCGCTGGCGCTGCGCGCCATCATCGACCGCATGGTCCGGGCCGGGCGCCTGCAGCGGCTGTGATCCTCCGTCTGTTCTGATCCGCCTGCTATAGCGCCGCAAGGCCCCGGCCTCCTTTCACAAAATCCCATCCTGCGTGTGCTGGTGCGGCTGCCGTGCCGGGCCGGCGCAGCGCGCCTCGCTGCCCCCTTTGTCACAAGAAGTCACGCCATACTGTCACAATGTCACAGTATCCGCGTGACAGGACCGAGGCTTTGTGACATTGTCGCAAAGCCTACAATTCGGAACGATCGACAGTGGTCGCAGCACCGTTGGTGTCGCGCGGCTGGCTGAACGCGCAATAATCGTTCTTTTCCAGAGGGAGGAACCAATGAAGCATCTGAAAGCCGCAATGTTCATGTCGACAGCGGCGGGGATCTTGGCTGCAGCCGGCGGTGCGTTCGCGCAAGAGACTTACGAAGTTGCAGTGATCCGCTGGAGCCCGGACGATATCTATTTCAACGGCGTGCAACTCGGCCAGGATCTGGAACGCCAGCGACTGGAAGAGGAATACGGCGTCACCATCGAATTTCGCGTGTTCGGCGCCAATGATGTGAGCGAGCAGCGCACCGCGCTGGATGCCCAGCTTGCCCGCGGCGTCGATGGCGTGCTGCTGGTGCCGTGGCGCGGCGAATCCATGCGCGGGCCGGTGCAGCAGATGCGCGACGAAGGGATCCCGGTGGTCACCTCCAACGCCTGGGTGCCGGATGCGCCGCAGACCTTCGTGGCGTTCGACAACGAAGAGGCCGGCATGCTGGGCGGCCAGGCCATCGTCAACCGCCTGAACGAGCTGCGCGGCGAGGACTGGCCGGCTGAGGGCGGCGTGATCATCGAGCTGCGCTGCATCATCACCGCGTCCTTCGATATCGGCCGCCACACCGGCTACCACTCGGTGCTCGATCCCATCGTCGAAGCCAATGACGGGCTCAGCATCGAAACCCGCGAAGCCGGCTGCGACGGCGGCGATGCCCGCAGAGCTGTGGACGACATCATTTCCCGCTACGGGCCGGAAAACATCCTCGCCGTGGCCAGCATCGACGGCACCATGGGCATCGGCGGCGCGGTGCCGGCGTTCGAGGCCCAGGGCATGCTGTTCCCGCTGGACGACCCGCGCCACATCCCCATCACCACGGTGGACGGCACGGTGCCCGAGCTGCAGGCGATCGCCCGCGGCCATATCGACCACGCATCGGTGCAGCCGGCCATCGGCGAGGGCGTGATGTCCATGCGCCTGCTGTTCGACATGATGCGCTCCGGCGAGATCCCGGACGCCCCCACCGAAGCCTCGGTGCTCTACGAGGACGGCGAGGAGCTGTGGATGCCGGTGCAGGTGATCCCGTCGGAGGCGTTCGATGGCGCCTGGTATCGCACCACCGCCTACAGCGTGCCGGAGGACGTGAACTACGACGATCCGGGCGTGTGGTCGAACCAGATGCACATCCACGACAACGGCAGCCTGCCGGACTTCACCCAGTAGCCCCGGACCGTCGGCGGGGTCGCGATCCTGCGGCCCCGCCGGCTCTCCCGTGTCCTGCGGTGGGTGGCGGTCGGGGCGCAAGCCGGGTGGCGCCACTGGCGCCGGCTTAGCCTTGCTGGCAACATCGTCGCGGATCTCACTGGAAAGACGGCCAAATCGATACGGCTACGGACCTGCCAAACGGGGCCGACGGCGCATGAATCCTCAAGCAGAGCAGCAAACCTCCTACGCGCTGGAGCGGGTGACGCGCCTGTTCCCGGGGGTGCGCGCCGTCGACGACGTGTCCATGGCCGTGCGGGCCGGCGAGATCCATGGCGTGATCGGCCGCAACGGTGCCGGAAAGTCGGTGCTGGTCAGCATGATCGCCGGCCTGATCCCACCCACCGCCGGGCGCATCCTGATTGGAGACCAGGCGATCACGCCGGCCAACGCCACGCCGGCCTACGCGCATGACCTGGGGGTGTCGCTGATCCCCCAGGAGCCCAAATTCGCGCCCAACCTCTCGGTGATCGACAACGTGTTCATGGGCCGCCAGCCCACCAACCGGCTGGGCATGGTGCAGCGCCGCCGCATGGCCGAGGAGGTGGACGCGCTGTTGGCGGAGTTCCAGCTCAACATCGATCCGCGCAGCCGGGTGCGCGACCTTTCGGTGGAAAATCAGCAGCTTCTGGCCTTCGGCAAGGCGCTGCGCATCGAACAGGCCCGCGTGGTGCTGCTGGACGAGATCACCGCCTCGCTCACCCGCGAGCGCCGGCAGATGCTGCTGGAGCTGCTGAAGCGCTTCGCCCACGAGATCGACGGCATCTCCTTCACCCTGATCTCCCACCGCATCGCCGAGGTGATGGAGTTCTGCGACCGGGTGACGGTGATGCGCGACGGCAAGGCGGTCGCCACCCTGAACACCACGGAGTCATCGGCGGAGGAGCTGGCCGCCTGGATCGTCGGCGACAGCGAAGGGGTGACGGTGCAGGCCATGGCCGCCGAAGGGCCGTCGCTGGCCAAGCGCTCGGCCGAGCCGCTGATGACGGTGGAGGGGCTGGCGCTGGAGGGGGCGTTCTCCGGCCTCGACCTCGATCTCAGGGTGGGCGAGGTGGTGGGCTTCGCCGGGCTGGAGGGGTCGGGCAAGGATGCCGCCCTGGAAACCCTGTTCGGCCTGCAACCCGCCACCGCCGGCACCATCGCCATGGATGGCGAGGAAATCCGCCTGACCACGCCGCGCCAGGCGCTGGATCGCGGCATCGCCCTGCTGCCCAAGCACCGCGAAGCCCAGGCGGTGGTGCAGAACCGCTCGGTGGAAGAAAACACGCTGCTCGCCAGCTATCGCCGCTTCGCCAACTCCCTCGGCCTCATCAACGGCCGCCGGGCATCGGCCGCAGCGGCGGAGGCCACACGGGCGCTGAAGGTGAAGACGCCGAGCCTCGGCACGATGATCGACCACCTGTCGGGCGGCAACAAACAGAAGGTCATGGTCAACCGGCTCGCCATGACCACGCCGAAGGTGGTGCTGCTGAACGAGCCGACGCGCGGCGTCGACCTGTCGGTGAAACCCGACCTGCTGCGCGTCGTGCGCACGCAGATGGCGACCGAGGCGGCCGTCGTCATGATCTCGGAAAGCGAGGACGAGCTGATCGCCATCTGCGATCGCATTTTCATTTTCTTCAAGGGGCGGGTGGTTCGCGTCCTTCAGCGCGGCGCACCGGATTTCACGGTCGGTGACGTCTTCCGCGAGATTCAGGGAGTCTCCTCACTGTGAGCAGAAAACTCTACGCGCTGCTGTTCCTGGTGCTGGAACGCCACCTCATCTGGGCGCTGTTGCTGCTGCTGGTGATCATCGGCCTGTTCGTGC
>JAGQRL010000453.1 GCA_020425485.1 Rhodospirillaceae bacterium | reverse complement strand
CGATGAACGTGAATTTCGGGCTGTTTCCGCCGCTTGAGGATGTCCGCGGCGGCCGTCGCGGTAAGCAGGACCGCAAGCGCGCCTATTGCGCCCGTGCGCTCGCCGATCTGGATGCCTGGCTGGGCGCCCGCGCCGCCGCGTAGGGCGTTGGATCGTCAGCCTGCCCCGGCCCGCACCCCGAAGCGCGCCAACGCCGCGCGTTCCTCGGCGCTGAGGGGCTTGCCCACCAGGCCATGGATCAGCCGATAGGCGGATTCCCGCACCGCATGGGCCAGCCCGTCGGCGGAATAGTAGCCGCCGCGCACCTGGATGGTGCCGGATGCCGCCTGCACCCAGGCTTCCACCAGCTCCGCGTCGGGCGGCGGCGGCTTCTGCCAGAAGCTGTCCAGATCGCCCTGGTGGGTCAGCCCCGGCACGTCATAGACGGCCGTGCCCAGCACATGCACCGGCCGCCGCTCGCGGATCGCCCAGATGCCGAAGGTGCTGTTGATGGTGACGATGCCGCGGGCGCGCGCCAGCAGCGCCTTCAGCGTGCCGCCATCCAGCATCACCACGCGGTCGGCGAGCCCGCGTTCGGCCGCCAGCTCCGTCACCACGCGGTCCCACGGGGTCACCCCCTGGTCGAACGGGTGGGTCTTCACCGCCAGGCAGGCCAGGGGCGGGGCGGCGCGGGCGAAGGAATCGAGCACCTCCACGATCGCCTCCCGCAGCCCCGGATATGGCGAATAGGCGCGGATCTGGAAATCCACCTCCATCTGCAGCGGAAACACGAAATAGGGCCGCCGGCTCTTCTTCAGTGCCGCCAGATCGGCCCTGGCCGCCCGGTTGCGCCGCGCCCGCGAACGGTCGCGCCAGGCCCCGGACACATAGAGGCGCACCGGGTTCACCAGCAGATGGCTGCGGTAGTGGGGAAAGAGGATCCAGTAGAACCAGTTGAGGATGTCCGTGGTCATCTCCCACAGCGCCATCTTCGGCAGGTTGTCGCGGAAGCGCAGATCGAGGTCGGGCTGCTCCACCCGGGCGGCCAGCGCGCGGATGGCCTCGGCCTCGCGGGGAAAGCGCGACAGGCCGGACATGCCGTCCAGTTCCAGGGTGATCCAATCCGGCCGCAGATAGCCGAAATCGGTGACGACGACGTTGGCGCCATGGGCGTGGATCACCGGCAGCGCCGCCTTGTGCAGCGGCCGCTGCTCGCCGCACATCAACACATCGGTCACCCCCCGCTCTTCCAGCACGCGGGCGAGGTAGGCGGGCCAGCGGGCGGCCGAGCCGCGGTAGTTGCGGGCACCCAGCCGCGGCCAGGCCAGGTGATCGCCGATGCACAGGTTGATGCGGGTGACGCGGTGGCCTTCGGCTTCCAGCGCCTTGCCGAGGCGCCAGAAGAACGGCGCCGGTGGGCCTTGCAGAAAGAGGAAACTGCGCATCGCCTACGGCACCACCCACCCCGAAACCGCATCGCGCGGCGCATCTGCGGATACCCCGCTCGCCGTGCAGTCCTGAGCGGACACAGGCGCCTGTTTCGGGGGTCGACCTAATCTACGTGTTGCGCTGCCCACGACAACTGGCCACACAGGCAGGGGGTCCCGCGCCCGGCGGCCCGACTCTCGATCGCAGTACGGACCACGGCACCATGACCTGGCTTTTCGTTGCGTGCGGCAGCGCCGTCGGCGGGGCGCTCCGCTTCTGGTCGATCCAGTGGATCGACAGCCTGACGGAGGAGAGCAGCTATCCCTGGGGCACGCTGTTCGTCAACGTCGTCGGGTCGCTGCTGCTGGGCCTGGTGCTCGGCCTGCTCACCGGCGAACACCGGTGGACGGACATGGAAGCCAACTGGCGGCAGTTCCTGGTGGTCGGCGTGTTCGGCGGCTTCACCACCTTCTCCACCTTCAGCGTGCAGACGCTGTCGCTGATCCAGGCGGGCGACTGGGGCCACGCCGCCGCCAACTGTACCGCGTCTGTCGTGCTGTGCGTGGGCGGGGCTGCACTCGGCTGGCGGCTGGGCACCGCGGTGGTCGGCGGCGGCTGAGCCGAGGCACCCGTCATCGGCGTCCGCCCGAGCGCATCTTCCGTTCAGACCACGCCGGCCCAATCCACGCCGGCTCAGTCCACGCCGGCCATCTCCGCCCCGCCGGCGCCCGGCGACGCGTCAAGCTCCAGGGCCGCCATCACCCTGCAGGGATCGCTGAGGTCGCCGAACACCCGGCGCTGCGGTTCGGGCAGCACGCGCATCAGGGTCGGCGTGGCGACCACCCCCTCCACCGCGGCGCGGTCCGGGTCGCGCAGCACGTCGACGATCTCCAACTCATGCCGGCCGGCCAGCCGCGACCGGCAAAGGGCACGCAGATTGCCCTCGGCGGCCTGGGAGGCGCTGGTACCGCCCGTGATGAAGAGGATGAGTCGGTACACAGCTCGCTCGAGTCCGGAGGCGGCGCATGCGCGCGCTGATGTTCGTTCGCCCCGACCGGATCCCGCCACCTGGGTGCCGGCGCGCCGCCGCCCGCCGCCGCGTCGTTGAGGGGCGGGCGGTATCCCGTCGGTTGGTCGAATTTCAACATGGAAAGGACTTACGATCCATCGTGAAACGGGGGGAATCCAAACGAAAGGTTGCGTCGCTTCGTTGCAGAGGCCCGGCCGCCGCCAGGCCGACGGCGCCATCGGCACGCCTCCCCCGCGGAAAATCCGGCTTGGCACGCAGCAGACCGCTTTGCTATAGACGCCGCTCACCTCCGCGCAGCACTGGTCCCGGGTAGCTCAGCGGTAGAGCAAGCGGCTGTTAACCGCTTGGCCGGGGGTTCGAATCCCTCCCCGGGAGCCAACCGACGATTGTCCAGCCCGGACACATAGGTGAC
>JAGQRL010000108.1 GCA_020425485.1 Rhodospirillaceae bacterium | reverse complement strand
GTCCTGATCGACCAGGACAAGTGCCGCGGCTGGCGCATGTGCGTATCCGGCTGCCCCTACAAGAAGATCTATTACAACTGGTCCACGGGTAAGTCGGAAAAGTGCACCTTCTGCTACCCGCGCATCGAAGCGGGCATGCCGACGGTGTGTTCGGAAACCTGCGTGGGGCGCATCCGGTACTTGGGCGTGCTGCTGTACGACGCCGACCGCATCGAACAGGCGGCCTCCACGGCCGATCCCCAGGACCTGTACGACGCCCAGCTTGGCGTGTTCCTCGACCCCTTCGACCCCGATGTGCAGGCCCAGGCTTTGTCCGATGGCGTGCCCCAGGCGTGGCTGGAGGCAGCCAAGCGGTCCCCGGTGTGGAAGATGGCGATGGACTGGAAGGTCGCCTTCCCGCTGCACCCGGAATACCGCACGCTGCCCATGGTCTGGTACGTGCCGCCGCTCTCCCCCGTGCAACAGGCGGCGGAGAACGGGCAATTGGCGCTCGCCGACGGCATGCCGGACGTCCGCAGCCTGCGCATCCCGGTGCGCTACCTGGCCAACCTGCTGACGGCGGGCAAGGAAGAGCCGATCGTGCTCGGCCTCAAGCGGATGATGGCCATGCGCCAATTCATGCGCGCCAAAACGGTGGACGGCGTCATCGACGACACCATCGCCGAAGCGGTCGGTCTGTCCGGCAATGAGATCGAGGACATGTACCAGACCATGGCGATCGCCAACTACGAAGACCGCTTCGTGGTGCCCACCACCCATCGGGAAGACGCCGAAGACACCTACCGCCTGCGCGGCACTTGCGGGTTTTCCTTCGGCAATGGCTGCTCCGGCGGGGAAAGCGACACAAACCTGTTCGGCCCCGTGCGCTTTGCCGGCGGCAAGGCCCGCCACCAGTCGAAAAATCCGGCGGAGGCGGAGTGATGCAGAGCTTCAAGGTATTGGCCGCCCTGCTGACCTATCCCGGGCCGGACCTGCTGGGCGCGGTGCGGTCGGGTGAACTGCGCGCCATCCTGGACCGGGAAAAGCTGCTGGGTGCCGAGCAGATCGCCGGGCTGGAGCCGCTGCTGCACGAGCTTTCCACCAGCGATCCGCTGGACCTGGAAGAACACTATGTGGCGCTGTTCGACCGCTCCAATAGCCGCTCGCTCCACCTGTTCGAACATGTCCATGGCGAAAGCCGGGACCGCGGCCAGGCGCTGGTCGATTTGACGGCGATGTACGCGGATGCCGGGCTGGAAGTGGCGGACAAGGAACTGCCGGACTACCTGCCGCTGTTCCTCGACTACCTGTCGCGGCTGGCGCCCCAGGACGCGTTCCGCAGGCTGGGCCAGCCCATCCACATCATCGCCGTGCTGGCGCGCCGGCTGGCCGCCCGCGGGTCCGCCTATGCCGCGGTGTTCCAGGTGCTGGAAGCGCTGTCGGCCGAACCGCCCGACCTGGCCGCATTGGGCGAGCTGCTGAAGCAGCCAGACGACGACCCGGACGATGCGGAACGCCTGGATGCGGAATGGGAGGAAGAAGCGATCAGCTTCGGTCCGCCGGGACCGGCGGGCCCAGGAGGCGAAGCGCCGTGCCAGCGCATGGCCCACATCGCCGCCAGCCTGATGCCCACCGACGCCTCCGCCGCCTGACGCGCAGTTGACACAAGACGGCTCCGGGCAACGGGGCCGGATGCGGGAGAGATCCGCCATGTCCGACGCACTGACCATGATCCTGTTCGGGGTCTATCCGTACATCGCGCTCACCGTGTTCCTGGTGGGCAGCCTGATCCGGTTCGACCGGGAACAGTTCACCTGGCGTAGCGGCTCCAGCCAGTTGCTGCGCCGCCGCCAGCTCCGCTGGGGCAGCAACCTGTTCCACGTTGGCATCCTGATCGTCTTCTTCGGCCATCTTGTCGGGCTACTGACCCCGGTGGAAGTGTTCGACGCCCTCGGCATTCAGCATGCCTTCAAGCAGATGGCGGCCATCGTGGTGGGTGGCACCGCGGCCATGTTTGCTCTGATCGGCGCCACCCTGCTGCTGCACCGCCGGTTGTTCGATGCGCGCATCCGCAAGACCAGCGCGCCGATGGACCATGCCATCCTGATCATCCTGTGGGTGCAACTGTGCCTGGGGATCCTCACCATCCCCGTCTCCCTGGGGCACATGGACGGGCACATGATGGTGCTGTTCATGAATTGGGCCACCGGCATCTTCACCTTCCAGCCGGTCAGCGCCGAGCTGATCGAAACCGCCCACTGGATCATGAAGCTGCACATCTTCCTGGGCCTCACGGTGTTCCTGATCTTCCCCTTCACCCGGCTGGTCCATATCTGGTCGGCCCCCTTCGGCTATGTCACGCGGCGGGGTTGGCAGGTGGTGCGCAGCCGCCGCACCCGCAGCCCGGTGGACAGCCGGTATCCGAGTTAAGACGGCGGGGGACCTGACCATGCCCATTCACGTCAACGACCGAGAGATCAGCGACGCTGCGGTGGCGGAGGAGGTTCAGCACCACCCCGCGGCGACCCTGGAGGAAGCCCAACACGCCGCCGCGGAGGCCCTGGTGATCCGCGAAGTGCTGATCCAGGAAGCGCGGTGCCAGGGGCTGGCACCGGCTCCGCGCGACCTGGGCGACGGCCGCAGCGAGACCGAGGAAGAATCCCTGATCCGTGCCTTGTTGGATCGCGAGGTGACAGTGCCAGAGGCCGACGACGCCAGCCTGAGGCGCTACTACGACAACAACCGTCCGCGCTTTTGCAGCCCCGACCTGTTCGAGGCCGCGCACATCTTCTTTCCCGCGGCAGCGGACGACCAGGCGGCACGGCAGGCGGCAAAGGTACAGGCGCAACAGGCCATTGCCGCATTGCAGGCCGATCCTTCCGCCTTCGCCCGGCTGGCCGGTGAGTTGTCGGCCTGCCCGTCGGCCAAGGATGGCGGGCATCTGGGGCAGGTCAGCCGCGGCCAGACGGTGCCGGAGTTCGAAACCTTCCTGGAAAACCTGGCGCCGGGGCAGATCTGCCCCACCCCGGTGCCGACGCGCTATGGGGTGCATGTGGTGCGGCTGGACCGGCGGGAGTCTGGGCGCCAGATGCCGTTTGAACTGGTGGCGGAGCGCATTGCCGCCTATCTGACGGAACAGGCGTGGAACCGCGGCGTCGCCCACTACATCCGCATCCTCACCGCCCGCGCCTGCATCCAGGGCTTTGTCTTCGCCGGCGCGGACGGGCAGGCCCGGTGATGAAGGGGCTGGGTTTTTGGGCTGCCCGGGCGGCCATCGTGCCGCTGGCCGGAGGACCGTAGGGTGGTGCCCCCGCCCGCTGGCCCGCCCGTTCGCGCGCCGGTCCGCCCCCGCGCCGTGCCGCTGGAACTTCTGGCCCGGCCGCTCGACTTCCTGGTGGCCGAGCACCAGCGCCAGAAGGAGATGTGCCTGCTGCTGGAAGCCGTGGCCGACGGCCGCGAATGGGGAAAAGGGCTGGCGGAACACTTGGTCTTGTTCCTGACCGATGAGATGGCGCTGCACAGGGCTGACGAAGAAGACGATCTATTCGACCTGATGCGTCGCCGATGCTCCCGTGACGATGACATCGGGTCGTTGATCCACCGTGTTTGGTCCCCCGAACAGGCGGACGAAGAGGTTCAGCTTTCAACACATCTGTTGGACCGGCTGGCCAGCAACCGAACAGACTGCCGTGAAGCGTTCGCCGAACGCGCCCATCGGTATGTCGCCTTACTGCGCCTGCACGTCGCCTACACCAACGGCATCCTCATTCCGCTGGGACGCCGTCGACTTCGCAGCAGCGACCTCGCGGGCCTGGCGAAACGCATGCGCCGCCGGCGCGGGCTGCCCTCCCAGATCCCTGGCTGAAATCAGTTGCCGCTCAAATTGACAGGCCCCACCGAGGCGTCACATGACCGATCACCGCACGTTCCCTGCGCTGTTTTCCTACGGTTTCCGCCCCTTCTTCCTGTTCGCCGGCATCCACGCAGCCGCGACCATCGTCCTTTGGGTGGCCAACGTGACACTGGGCTTGAACCTGACAGGTGCGCTCGATCCTCTGTCCTGGCACATCCACGAGATGATCTGGGGATTCGCGGCCGCGGCTGTTGCCGGATTCGCGTTGACCGCAATCCCAAACTGGACCGGGCGATTGCCGATTGCCGGCCGGCCGCTGATGGGCCTCGCCCTGCTTTGGGTGCTGGGGCGCTGCGTCGTCTTGCTGCCGGGCGTGCCCTTGATCGTCGCCGCCGTGCTGGACGTGATCTTTCCGTTTGTCCTGGCCCTTGCGGCGATGCGGGAGATCGCGGCCGGCCACAACTGGCGCAACCTGCCGGTGGTCACGGCTCTGGTCCTGTTTGCCGGTGCCGATGTGGTGTTCTGGCTGGAACACGCCGGCACCCTGCCCTTTGGAGGATACGGCTATCGCTTCGCCATCAGTATCCTGCTGGCGCTTATCACGTTGATTGGCGGTCGTATCATTCCCAGCTTCACGCGCAATTGGTTGGTCAAGCGGGGGGCAACCCGCTTGCCCACCCCGTTCGGCCCCTATGACAAGCTGGTGCTGCTCATCACGGTGGTGGCCCAGGCCGCCTGGACCTGGGCGCCGGATGGGCCAGTGGTGGGTGCGCTCACCGGTCTTGCCGCCGCCGCCAATCTGGTGCGCCTCAGCCGTTGGCAAGGCCTGGCCACAGGTGCTGAACCCCTGCTCTGGATTCTGCATGTGGCCTATCTGTGGATACCAATCGGCTTCGGGCTGGCGGCACTGGCTGCGCTGCATCCGCAACTGGTGCCCCAAACTGCTGCCATCCACACCCTGACAGTCGGGGCGATCGCACAGATGATCCTTGCGGTGATGACCAGGGCCACGCTGGGCCATACCGGCCGCGCACTGACGGCGGATCGCACGACCACCGCGGCGTACCTCGCGCTCTGGCTCGCCGCGGCCATCCGAATTGCTGCGGCGTTCGTGCCCCTCCACTATGACGCGCTGATCACGACATCGGCCGCACTGTGGGTCGCAGCCTTTCTGCTCTTTCTGGCAGGCTATGGGCCGAAACTCTGTGCCGCACGCTCCAGCCACACCTCGTAAGAACCGAGATCGGTTCGGGGGGGCAGGATCGAACATCCATTTGATATTTGTCAAAACGGCGCGCAACAGATGTCATATCGCAGGCTGACATCAATCAAATACAAAACTATGACAAATCAACTGGCCATGTGATCTATTCTATATTCCATGCATAGCTCTACCGCCCGAAGTTTTATTGATATACATCAATCACTGGCAGCAATCAGTGCGCTAGAGGACGGTCCGATCAGTTGATCGGAGCGTGCTCTGCCTTCTCGACTTCTCCTTTCGAGGCCGGACTGGAAGGCAGGGCGCACAGTGTCGCGAAGGGGCTTTCCAGGTTCACGCCAAGAGCCCATCGGGCGATTGCCATAGGATGTTCCAATGACGTTCCCGCGCAGCGCTTCCTTTCGGTCATTGATGAGAATGACTCGCATTCGCATTGACTGCGCAGGCCCGCTTCCTTAGATTTCTCTACCAAGACTAGTAGATGCCAGCGCGAAGCCTCCACCAAACGCGACTTCGTCGCCGCCTTCCACTTCGGCCATCCGCCAATCTCCCACAGACAGATCACGCCTGGAGTTGGCTTGCAGGCCCAAACAATCGGGTGACCCACCATGTCCGATGCTCGGCCATTCGCCGTCCGCCAGATCATCATCGCTTTGCTCGCCGGCACGGCTTTGGCGCCCTGCACCGCCTTCGGCCAATCCGCTGCGCCGGGCACCGTGATCACCCTCGATCCCGTTGTGGTGGAAGGAGAAACCCCCACCGCCATGGAATTGGCCGACGAACGGCTGCAGGCGACACCCGGCGGAACGTCCCTGCTTGATCTGGACGCGCTACCCGAGCAGGCCAATGTCCGCCTGTCCGATGTGCTCCGTCAGGCGCCGGGAGTTGTCATCCAGGACTTCTTCGGGGGATTCGATCAGCCGCGTCTGCAGATCCGCGGGTCCGGCCTACAGCAGAACCCGGTGGAACGGGGAATTCTGTTTCTGCAGGACGGGCTACCCGTCAATCGGGCGGACGGCTCCTATGCCATCGGCTTTGCCGACCCCAACCAGGCCGAGTTCATCGAGATCAACCGGGGCTATACCGCGAACCGCCTGGGCGCGACGGTTCTGGGTGGTGCGATGAACTTCGTATCCCCCACGGGGTCGAGTTCCCCCGGTGCGACCGCCGCCTTCGAGGGGGGCAGCTATGGCTATGTTTCGGGAACCGCCAGCGCCGGCTTTGCCGCCGACACCTACGATGCCTACGTCCTGCTGGATGGCGCCCATCGGGATGGGTACCGCGTCTACAACGAATCCGACCGTGCGACCTTCACAGGCAATGTCGGTTTAGAACTGACCGATGCGATCTCCGCCCGTGTGTTTGCCGGATATGCGCTGACTCAGTTCGACGTGGCAGGCCCATTGACGGCCGATCAGCTCGATGCCGACCCGCAAAGCGTACACACCGGGCCGACCATCGTAGCGGGCACCGCCACCAATCCCGGTCCGAACGTGGTGCGCGACCAACCGAACCGGGATGCCGAGCAGTTCCGGCTGGGCACGCGTGTTACCGGCGATTTCGGTGACCATGTCGTGGATGGCGCCATCGGCTACACCTACACCGATGACACCTTCACTTTCCCCATCCCCGGCGGCATTCGCGAAACCGACGGCAGCGACCTGACCTTCAGCGCGCGCTACGCCTACCGGCCCGATCGGTCGCAGGTGCTGCCGCTGTTCGAGGCGACACTGCTGTTTTCTACTGGCTGGGCCGACCGCAACTACTATCTGAACGAAAGCGGCGAGCAGGGCGACCTGTTCGGCAGCAACGACCTGAGCGCCAACACCTTGTCGTTCCATGCCGGCGCCAACATTCCGCTTGGCTCGGGCTTCGTGCTGTCACCAGCCGTCGCCTATTCCCTGGCCACCCGGACCAATGACGACACCTACGGCGCGGCAACACGGCCGACCATCGCCTACAACCCAGGCAATCCGACCACGCGCCTGCCGGATGGATCGGTTACGGCAACCGACACCAGCTACGACCACACCTATCATGGGTTCAGTCCCAGCTTGGCGCTGAGCTGGCAGCCGGTGGAGGAGCACATGCTGTTCGCTGCCGTCAGCCGCAGTTTTGAGCCGCCGACCCACGACGATCTGCTAGCCACGATCAACGGCACGCCGAACAGCAGTCCCGGCCGGCCAATGCCAGGCAACCCGGCTTTCCCCGCTGATGCCTTTGCCACGCCGGATCTCGATGCGCAGACCGGGACCACCGCGGAGGTCGGCTGGCGCGGTACCGTCTACACCGTCGATGTCGATGCGGTCGTCTACTATTCGTGGATCGAGAATGAATTGTTGAACCTGCGCGACGCCACGGGGGTGTCACTCGGCGCCATCAATGCCGACCAGACCCGGCACTTCGGTATCGAACTGGGTGCCAGCGCAGAGATCACCGAAGGCCTCGTCGGGCGCATCGGTTACACGTTCCAGGATTTCCGGTTCCACGACGACCCACTGCGCGGCAACAACCGTCTGGCCGGCGCCCCACCCCATCTCCTGTCGTTCGATCTGGACTATGCGGTCACCGAAGACCTCAGCATCGGCGGCACGGTGCAATGGCGCCCGGCCGAAACGCCGGTCGACAACTACAACACGCTGACCAACGACCCGTTCGCCACACTCGATCTCAGGGCCAGCTACCAGATCACCCCGTGGGCCGGTGCGTATGTCGAGATGCGCAACGTCACCGACGAAACCTATGCCTCCTCCACGCTGATCACCGATCAGGCGCGCGCCGACCAAGCGGCCTATCTGCCCGGCGAAGGCCGCGCCGTCTATGGCGGCCTGCGTGTGGCATTCTGAGGAAATGACATGACCCCGTTCGACATGACCCGTCCCCTCGCCGACCGGCGCACAGTCCTGAAGGCCTTGGCCGGTGGCGCACTGACGGCTTCACTGCCCTTCGTCAGCCCTGCCGCCGCAGCGCCGCTGGCGGAACTGACCCTGTACGGTCCCCCTGCCGGCCCGTCGGTCACGCTGACCCACGGCATCGCCATCGACGCCTTCACTGCCATAGCCGACCGAACCAGCTTTCGCGCATGGCGCAATCCGGATGAGCTGCGGGCCGGCCTGACCTCCGGCACCATGGCCTCCCTGGTGGCACCGATCCAACTCGGGGCCAACCTCTACAATCGCGGGCTCGGCGTCCGGTTGCTGACCACCATGACCAACGGCCTGCTCTACATCATCTCCACCGATCCCGAGGTCACCGACCTCGCCAGCCTGCGGGGCAAGACGCTGGCAGCCCCCTTCCGCAATGATCTGCCCGATCTGATCTTGAACAGCCTTCTGCGCTACGAAGGCATGACGCCCGGCACGGACCTGACGGTGCAGTCGACGGGATCACCCATCGAATCCATCCAGATGCTGGTTCTCGGCAGGGTCGACGCTGCCCTGGTCCCGGAACCGGCTGCGACCGCGGCGACCATTCGCGGTGCGGCCCTTGGGGTCGACATTCACCGGGCCGTCGACATCCAGCAGGTGTGGGGTACTGTCACCAGGCGAGAACCGATCCTGCCGCAGGCCGGATTCATGGTGACCGATGCGTTTCTCGACGGCCACGCCGATCTGTTGGAGCCCCTGCACCAAGCCCTCTCCCGCGCAGTGGACGACGCGATCGCCGACCCCGCCGCCGCCGCGGCGAATGCGGCGGATGCTCTCAACATGCCGTCCGATGTGGTGGCGGCGTCGATCCCGCACAGCAACCTGGTCGCGGTCCGCGCAACGGAGTCACGTTCCGCCATCGAAGCGATGTTGACCGTTCTCGCCGAAGCGGATCCCGCCGTCATCGGCGGTCATGTCCCCGATGCAGACTTCTACCTGTAGGCTGCGGCCGCTCGCGGCGATCGGAGACCGGCTGGGGCGGGTCGCGCGGTTTGCCTGGTCGGGCTGGGTGGGCCTGGCCGGACTGTCGGTACTGGCCGCCATCTGGCAGGTGGGGCACGAGACTTACGGCGACTTCATCCTGCCGTCCCCTCTGGCAACGCTGGAGGCGACCATAGCCATCCTTGGTGATCCCGAGGCGTGGGACATTTTGGCCGAAACCGCGGCACGGGCCGTGGTCGGCTTCGGCCTGTCCACGCTGATCGGTACCGGCCTGGGTGTCGCGGCCGGCTATTCGGCTGCCAGCATGCGCCTCGCGCGGCCGCTGCTGACCGTCGTCATCGGCGTGCCGCCCATCGCGTGGATCGTGTTGGCCATGATCTGGTTCGGATCGGGCGACGGCACCGTGGTCACCACCGTTCTTGTCGCATCGACACCCCTGATCTTTGTCGGCGCGGCAGAAGGCATCCTCACACGGGACCGGGGATTGGATGCCATGGCGCGGGCCTTCGGCGCCGGCCCCGTCAAGCGCCTTATGACTTTGGGGCTTCGGCACGTGGCCGCCCATCTGCTGCCCGCCCTCGTCGTTTCGCTGGGTGTGGCGTTCAAGGTCGCCGTCATGGCGGAACTGCTGGCCAATATCGGCGGCATCGGCAGTGAGCTTGCCCAGGCCAGAGCCAATCTGGACATCGCGACGGCGCTTGCCTGGGTGCTGATCGCCGTGGGCGGGCTGATCGCCGTGGAATACGGCCTTGTCCACCCCGTGCGGGCGGAGTTGGAACGCTGGCGCACCGCGGCCCAGCCCTGGGGGATCAAGCGATGATGGCCCTCGCCCTGCAGCGCATCGGCCACGCCTATTTCGGACGCACGGTGCTGGATGCGGTGGACCTTTGCGTCGGGACCGGCGAGGTGGTGGCCCTGGTCGGTCCCTCGGGCTCGGGCAAGAGCACGCTGGTGCACATCGCCGCCGGCATCATCGACCCCGTGCGCGGCAAGGTGCAGCGCAGCTACCGCCGCCACGGCATGGTATTCCAGGACCCGCACCTGCTGCCCTGGGCGACGGCGCGCGGCAACATCGCCTATCCGCTGCGGATGACGCGGATGGGCCGTCGCGACCGCCAGGACCGCGTGGCACGGGCGGCAGCCCTGACCGCCCTTGAGGAAGACCACCTGGACAAATACCCCGTCGAGCTGTCCGGCGGCATGCGCCAGCGCACGGCCATCGCCCGCGCACTCGTGGTGGAACCCGATTTCCTCTATTTCGACGAACCGTTCACCGCCCTGGACGTGGCCTTGAAGCGCCGCATGCAGGACTTGGTCATCGACGCCGCAGCCGCCGCCCACTTCGCGGCGATCTTCGTCACTCACGACCTGATGGAGGCGGCCCGGGTGGCCCATCGCATTGCCGTGCTGGACGTGAACGGACGCGGTGTCGCCGGTTCCCGCCCCTTGCCGGGCGATCCGGGAACGCGCAGCGACCGGGCCGTTTTCGACCTGGTTCAGGGCTTCCTGACGGACGACCCGCTGTTCCGGCACATCAACGATATCGACGAACGGACGGCCGCATGAACACGCTGGTGAAAAACCGGGGCGGCGGGACACCGTCCCTGGCTGCGGTGCTGGGGGATGAAGGGCTTCGCCTGTTCTTTCCCCTTGGCGCCATCCACGCGGCGGCGTGGCCGTTTTTATGGGTCGCGCTCTATGCCTTCGATCTTCCGTTCGCACGAAGCATGCCGCCAACGCTGTGGCATGCCCATGAGATGATCATCGGCGCCTTCGGGGCAGCCCTGATCGGCTTCATCACCACCGCGGTCCCCGAATGGACGGACAGTGCGCGCCTGCGCGGACGGCCGCTGTTCGCCCTTGCCGCTGTCTGGGTCGTCTCGCGGGGGATCGGCCTTGTCGGCGCGGATGGCCTGACGCCGGTTGCTGCCGTTGCGGATCTCGCCTGGCTCGGCTTTCTGACCGGCTATGTCCTGCACGTGTCGGTGAGAAAGCGCACCAAACGCCTGTTGGGATTCGCCGCATTCCTCGCCGGGCTGACCGGGGCCGAAGCCGCCCTGCGCTACGGCTTCTGGTCCGGAGACGTCGTGTTTTCGCAACGCATGGCCCATCTTGCCGGCTTCGTCTTCCTCGGCCTGCTGGGGCTGGCGCTGGCCCGTATCACCGTACCTGTCACCAACAAGGTGCTCGACCCCAGCGAGACCACCTCCCCGTTCCGGCCGCATCCCGGCCGGCTGCATCTGGCGCCGGGTTTGGTCGCGGTGGCGGTGGCAGGGGAAATCGCCGGGCTGTCGCCGCCGGCCAGCGGCTATCTGATGATTGCCGCCGGGGCGGCTTTTCTGGACCGCATCGCGGAGTCCTTTGTCGGCCGCGCGGTTGTGCGGGCGGAGATCTTGTCCCTGATTGCCATCAACGCGCTGGCGGGGGCTGGGCTG
>JAGQRL010000452.1 GCA_020425485.1 Rhodospirillaceae bacterium | reverse complement strand
TGGGTGGCCGGGCGGGGGAGCGGGCCGGCGCAGACTGACCGGAAAATCTAATACACCGCCACCGCGCCGGCACTGCGGCGGTAGGCGGCATCGGCCTGGCGCAGGCGTTCGGGCGGTACCGCGGCGGTCGCCGGTGGCCCTGCTGTTACGCCGCCGGGATTGCCGGCCAGCGCCATCAGGGCGGCATCGAGCGTCACGGAAATTTCCACCGGCCCACCGCCGGGTGCCGGCTGAACCGTCTGGGCGGCCGGCGGCTCCGCACCGATCTGCGGTCCGGCGGCCACGCTTGGCCCCTGGGCCGGCGCGTCGACCTGGGCGGGAGACAGCGACGGCCCGGTCGTTGCCGGGGCACGGGTGGCATAGGCGGCGATGGCCCCGGCCGGCGGCGCCACGCGGGCAACCACCACGGCTTCCGGTGCGGCACCAACTGTCGGCCCGGCCACTTCCGCAGCAGGCGCGCTGATGGGCGCGGCGGCCGGCGGTGCGCTGTGCGCCGGGGCGAACACGGGCGGGGCCGCGGTCATCAGTTCGGCGGTCTGGGCACCCGGCAGCGCCGGCGCCAGGTCCACCGATGCGGTTTGCGCGCGCGGCACCTGGGCCGCCGGTCCCTGCTGGGCCGGCGTTGCGGCCGGATTGGCAGCAGGTGTGACGGCGGGAGGTGCAGCCGGGGATTGGGCGAGTTGGGCCGGCTGGGCGGCCAGCGATTCGGCCGATTCGGCGACGGTCAGTCCCTGGCGACCCGCGCCGTCGCCCGCCGTTTCCACAGTGCCGCTCAGCGTGGCAAACGCCAGCTCGCCCACATCGCGGCCGGTTTCCTGGCGGATGGCGGCGTTGACGCCGGCGGAAAAGATGCCCGTGGGGCCGCCGTACAGCACGTCGCCGATCATCTGGGCGTGGGGCGAAATGGTATCGCCGGAGATCGCGCGGTAGCCGCTGCCCACCAGCGGCACGTGGTGCAGCGGGTTCACGATGTCCACCACATCGTCGAAGGTCAGGTCCACATCCGGCACATCGGGCATCTGGTCCCGGCTGTTGTTGGTGCGCGAGCGGTCGTAGATCGACGGGCGCGCTTCCGTGCCGTTCAAGATCGCCTCCAGGCGAAGCTGCTGGCTATTGCTCCAGGTCATGCTGCATCCCATTGCGCGGGTCCGACGGGCTTTTTGCCCGGCGGCTCGTCCACACCGATGCAGGCTTCGTGCCAGCGGCGGCGGCCCCGCCCACCGCGGCCGTGCCGGTGCCGGGGGATCGCCGGGGGCTGCCGGGTGGCCACCGCTGCCGGGCGGGCTGGGCAGAAATTGCCGGGGTCCGGGGAGAGGGGCGGGATCGCGGCGTGGTCCGGCGCCGCCGGCGTCACGCCCCGGCGGCGTCCAGCAGGGTGGCGACGGCACTGGCGATGCTGCCCGGATCCCACACCGCCTGGCGGGCCAGCGCTTCGGCCAGCAAGGCCAGGTAGAGCGGGCGCGGCACTTCCACGGTGCCGAACTGCACCATGTGCGGCGTCACCATCTGGGTGTCCAGCAGGGTGAAGCCGCCGGCCTTCAGCATGGCGATCAGGTGCACCAGGGCGACCTTGGAGGCATCGCTCTCAAGGCTGAACATGCTCTCGCCCATGAAGGCCGATTTCAGCGCCACGCCGTAGAGCCCGCCCACCAGCCGGCCATCGCGCCAGGCTTCCACCGTGTGCACATGGCCGTCGGAGAACAGCTCGCCATAGACCCGGCGGATCGGCGGGTTGATCCAGGTGCCCTGCCGCCTGGGGTTGGCACAGCCCTCGATGACGCCGGCGAAATCGCTGTCGACGCGGATTTCGAAGCGGCCGGAGCGCACGGTGCGGCGCAGCCGCTTGGGAACGTGGAAGCCATCCAGCGGCAGCACGCCGCGCCAGGCCGGATTGTGCCAGTCGATATGCGGGGAGTCCGCACTCTCGCCCATGGGAAAGAAGCCGGAGGCATAGGCCCGGAGCACGAGCACCTTGTCGAAGCGCATGACATGCGCCGGCATGTCATCCCAATCTCGCACCCGGCCCCCCGCGAACGGCCACCTGCACTCGGCCACCTGCACTCGGCCCTGGGGCGCCGCTGCGCCCGAGGCCGGTTAATTTACCCCCATGCCTATACCTGGCCTTTGGCCTGGTCTGCCAGCAGTTGTTCCAGCCAGCGGATGTCGTAGGCGCCGTTGATGAAGTCCGGCTCGCCCACCAGCCAGCGGTGCAGCGGCAGCGTCGTTTCCACGCCTTCGATCACCGACTCTTCCAGCGCCCGGCGCAGCCGCATCAGGCATTCGTTGCGGGTGGTGCCGTGCACGATCAGCTTGGCGATCAGGCTATCGTAGTGGGGCGGCACCAGATAGCCGTCGTACAGTGCGCTATCGACGCGCACCCCCAGGCCGCCCGGCGGATGGAACGAGGCGATGCGGCCGGGCGAGGGCGTGAAGGTGTGCGGGTTTTCCGCGTTGATGCGGCATTCGATGGCATGGCCTTGGAAGCGGATGGCCGACTGGTCGTAGTCCAGCGGCGCCCCGGTGGCCACGCGCACCTGTTCGCGCACCAGGTCGACGCCGCTGATCATCTCCGACACCGGATGTTCCACCTGCAGGCGGGT
>JAGQRL010000451.1 GCA_020425485.1 Rhodospirillaceae bacterium | reverse complement strand
ACGCCACCTCGTCCTCGGTGCCCCGGCCCTGGTAGTCGAACGCGTCCAGCGCGAAGTCCAGGCCCACCCGGTCGATCTCCTCGGCCAGCCAGGCATTCATGGCGGCACGGGCGGCCAGGCCGGAATCGAGGAAGTGCTTCAGCGCCGTGCCGTAGCCGTGCTCCTGCAGCAGCGCCAGGCCGGGGCTGCCCTCCGCCGCGGCCACCAGCTCGGCCACCGCATCCGGGTCGAAGGTGTGGAGCTGACCGTTCAGATACTCTTCCGCCATGGGTCCGAAGCAATCCCGCGTCCGCCCCACCGACAGCTCCGTGGCATAGGCCAGATAGCCGGCCAGCGGCAGCACCCTGGGATCCCGGCGCAGGTAGCTGTGGAGCTGGCCGTCGACCATCAGCGAGAAGCCCTCGCCCAGATCGGTCATCCCGCCGCCGAGGCGCACGACGCCGTCGCCCACCGGGCCGCTGCGGAACGGGCTGACATGGGGGTCGCCGCCGCGGCCGGCGCGCAAGCCATCATCGGCGGTGCCCGCCAACTCGTCGGCGGTCCAGGAGAGCCGGCCCGGCTCCACCACCACCGTGCCGGTCATCACCACGCGGCGCAGGTTGGCGAGATCGAACGTGCCCAGATCCGCCGGGCCGAACCCCTCCCGCAAATCGTGGGTGGAGTCGCCGATGATGCGCACCATGTCGAGCGCCGAGGTGCCCATGTGCTGGAAGCCGACCTCGATGGTGCCGTGGCCATCCGGCCCCAAGGTCACATCCACATATTCGTGGGTGGGGATGATCAGCCCCTCTTCCATCGCCACGAAATCGTTGACCGAGACGTAGTGGGCCGTTTGCTGGGCGCGGGCGCCCACGGCGATGGCCATGGCGACGGCCACGACCGCCGAGACGAAGGCCGGTCGGCGAAATCCCATCATACGGCTCCCACTCGAACTTGATTGCGGTGCGGGGCCACCCTCGGCGACGAATTGGGCGCTGCTAGGGCTGCTGCTCGTCACGCGGTTCGCCGCCCTCGGCCACGGCGAGCGCGTTGGGAATGCCCGGGAAGTGGGCCGCCGACCACTGGTAGAAATCGGCCAGCGTGGTCTCCTCGGTATAGGCCGCCGCGTTCTGCTCGATCACCGCATCGGCCAGGTTCGGCATGATCTGGCGGAGCACGTCGCGGATCGGCTGGTCGGGGCTGTCCTCCAGGTGCTCGGCCACGTAGCGGGCCATTTCCGGCCCCGCGAAATGGGCGAGGTAGAGAATGCCGGGGTCCGACGACCCGGTGAGATCGATGTTGTAGAGCACCAGCATGGCGCCCAGCACGGCGTTCATCCGCGGGTTGTTGCGCGGATCGTCCTCGGTGCCGCGATTGGCCGAGGTCACCGGCTCGTAGTTCAGCCCGGCATCGGCGATCTGCTGGCCGTACACCTGGCCCATCTCGTTCCACGTCGCCGGCATGAACTGGAAGAGCCCGCGCGCGCCGCTGAGCGTGTTGGCGATGAAGGGATCGAAGCCACTTTCCTGGGATGCCACCGCGGCCAGGAAGTCCGGGTTCAGCCCGTACTGGGCGGCCACGGTGCGCACAAGCTGCTCGCTGTTTTCCGCCAGCATCAGCCAGGCGTCCTCGTATTGCTGGCGCAACAATGCGATGGCCGATTCCTGGGCGGAGCGCAGGGCCTCGATCTCCTGCTGCTGGGCGCGGCGCAGCAGCCCCAGCGTGGCTTCGTGCACTTCCTGGCGGTAGAGGAACTCGCGCTCCACCAGTTCGAACGCGCGGCCGCGCAGGTGTTCCGCGGAGCCCCGGTGCCACGGGCCGACCT
>JAGQRL010000107.1:3250-20877 GCA_020425485.1 Rhodospirillaceae bacterium | reverse complement strand
TTGCCATGCTGATCCCGCCGGAGGGATTCGATGGCTGGAAGGTGACCACGGTCGGCGACGACATCGCCTGGATCAAGCCGGGGGCCGACGGCAAGCTGTATGCCATCAACCCCGAAGCCGGGTTCTTCGGCGTCGCCCCGGGCACGTCGGACAAGACCAACCCGAACGCCATGATCTCCGCGGCCAAGAACTCCATCTTCACCAACGTCGCGCTGACCGATGACGGCGACGTGTGGTGGGAAGGCATGACCAAGGAGCCGCCGGCCCACCTGATCGACTGGAAGGGCAACGACTGGACGCCGGACAGCGGCGTGCCGGCCGCCCACCCCAATGCGCGGTTCACCTCCCCGGCCTCGCAGTGCCCGACCATCGACCCGGATTGGGAAAACCCCGACGGTGTGCCGATCGCGGCCTTCATCTTCGGCGGCCGCGTGTCGCACGACATGCCGCTGGTGTTCCAGGCGTTCAACTGGGCCCACGGCGTGTATCTGGCGGCCACCATGGGCTCCGAAGCCACCGCTGCGGCGGAAGGCCAAGGTGCGATGCGCCGCGACCCGATGGCGATGCTGCCGTTCTGCGGCTACAACATGGCCGACTACTGGAGCCACTGGCTCAACATGGGCCGCACGCTGAACAACCCGCCGCGCATCTTCCGGGTGAACTGGTTCCGCAAGGACGACAACGGCAAGTTCATCTGGCCGGGCTTCGGCGACAACATGCGCGTGCTGAAGTGGATCCTCGACCGGGTGCACGGCGACGGCTTCGCCGTGGAAAGCCCGCTCGGCTGGATGCCGCGCCACGAGGATCTGCCCTGGCAGGGCCTGGAATTCCCGCAGAAGCAGTTCTACGAACTGATGAGCGTGGCCAAGGACGCCGGCCAGGAGGAAGCCTCCGCCCACGAGGTGCTGTTCGACCGCTTCTTCGACCGTCTGCCCAAGGAGTTCATCTACGAGCGTGAGATGCTCCGCTCAAGATTCTGGCGCGGACCCAGTCGATGGGAGTTGGCTCGCGAACAACTCTGAGTATTCTAAGTGTGCCTAACGGTGGGGGGGTCGGCCCCAAGGCCGGCCCCCCTTCTCTGACCGCGTATCCTGCGCGCTGCCCACCCCCACACCTTTCGGGAGTGATGATCCATGGCGATCAACAAAGAACTGACCGACCGCCTGACCGAGCAGCGCAAGGCCGTGTTCGCTGCGGGCGGCGAGGACAAGGTCGCCAAGCGCCACGAAAAGGGGCTGCTCTCTGCCCGTGAGCGCCTGGACGGCCTGTTCGAGCCCGACACTTTCCAGGAAATCGGCACCCACATCCGCCACACCGCCACCGCCTTCGGGATGGCCGGCAAGCCGATCCCGGCCGATGGCGTGGTGGTCGGCACCGGCTATGTGGACGGCCGCCAGGTCGCCGCCTTCAGCCAGGACTTCACCGTCGCCGCCGGCACCCTGGGCAAGATGCACGCCCAGAAGATGGTCGAGGCGATGAAGTACGCCCTGAAGATGGGCGTGCCCCTGGTGGCCTTCAAAGACAGCGGCGGTGCCCGCATCCAGGAAGGCGTGGACGCGCTGTCGGGCTACGGCAACGTGTTCTACAACAACGTGCTGCTGTCCGGCGTGGTGCCGCAGATCGCCGCCGTGCTGGGGCCGTGCGCCGGCGGGGCGTCGTATTCCCCGGCGCTGATGGACTTCATCATCATGACCCGGCAGAACGCCCAGATGTTCATCACCGGGCCGGAGGTGATCAAGGCGGTCACCGGCCGCCAGACCAGCATGGACGAGGTGGGCGGCGCCAAGGTGCACGCCGAGGTCAGCGGCAACGTTCATTTCGTTGCCGATGATGACCGCCACGCCATTCGCATCATCCACCAGCTCCTGTCCTACCTGCCGCTGAACAACGCCGAAGATCCGCCCCACCGCCCGGTGCCGCAGATCGACCTGTCCGACGATCTGGACATCAACGCCCTGATCCCGGAAGACCCCGGCGAGCCGATGGACGTGCGCAAGGTGATTGCGCGCCTGGTCGACCCCGGCAGCTTCCTGGAAGTGCATGCCGGATGGGCCACCAACATCATCGTCGGCTTCTGCCGAATCGGCGGCGTGGTCACCGGGCTGCTGGCCAACAATCCCATGAGCATGGCCGGCGCCCTGGACATCAACGCGTCGGACAAGGGTGCCCGCTTCATCCGCTTCTGCAACGTGTTCTCCATCCCGCTGCTGACCCTGGTGGACGTGCCGGGCTTCCTGCCGGGCGTGGAGCAGGAGCGCGGCGGCATCATCCGCCACGGTGCCAAGATGCTGTTCGCCTACGCCTCGGCCACCGTGCCGAAGATCACGGTGATCCTGCGCAAGGCCTATGGCGGGTCCTACCTCGCCATGTGCAGCCAGGAGATGGGGGCCGACGTGGTGTACGCCTGGCCGACCGCGGAGATCGCCGTGATGGGCGCGGAAGGCGCCGTCAACATCCTCTACCGCACCGAGCTGAAGGACGCCGAAAACAGGCTCGCCAAGGTGAAGGAACTGGCTGCGGACTATCGGCGCGAGTTCGCCTCGCCCTACCTGTCCGCCGGCCGCGGCTACATCACCGATGTCATCCAGCCCGAGGAAACCCGGGCCCAGGTGACCCTGGCGCTGCGCAAATCGCTCAACAAGCGCGAGGCCCGGCCGCCGAAGAAGCACGGGGATATCCCGCTGTGAACCGGCGGCCCATCGCCCAGCAGGGACAGCCCCAGGAGGACCGGCCATGAACGATCTGCCGATCGTCGACAGCCTTGTGATGTACGCGCTGGCCGTGGCCATCGCCTTCCTGGTGGCCTTGGTGATCAAGGGCATCGTCGCCATCACCGGGCGCATCGGGGAATCCCCGGCCGCCAAGGCGCCGGCACCCAAGCCTGCCGTGGCGAGACCGGCGGCCGTTCCCGCGGGACCGCCGCCGGCGCATGTCGCGGCCATCACCGCGGCGGTCGCCAGCTTCCTCGGCGCCCACCGGATCGTGCGTATCGCCGACGCCGCCCACGACTCCGGGTGGACGACGACCGGCCGTGCCCAGCAACAGACGTCGCATAGACCCCACGCTGGGCACTAGAACCGGCGCCCGCCACGCCGCACCGACGGTGATCCCCAAGGTGCGCATTTCGACCGAACGGATTAGTCAGGGATCTGCACCATGATGCGCAAATTTCGGATCACCGTAGACGGCAAGCCCTATGACGTGACCGTCGAGGACATGACGGACGACGCAGGCACGCTCTACCCCGCCCCGTCGATGACCCAGCAGACCATCGAGCCTGCGGCCGCCCCGGCGGCACCGGCACCGGCTCCTGCGGCCGCCGCCGCCCCCGGCGCCTCCGGCCCCGGCGACGAGGTCAGCCCGCTGGGCGGCGTGGTCGTCTCCATCGATGTGTCGGTGGGCCAGGCGGTCAGCGAAGGCGACAAGATCGTCACCATCGAGGCCATGAAGATGAAGACGGCGGTGATCGCCCACAGCAGCGGCACCGTCAGCAACATCGCGGTCAAGGTCGGTGATGGCGTGGAAACGGGCCAAGTGCTG
The DNA here is from genome assembly GCA_020425485.1 of Rhodospirillaceae bacterium. GTDB lineage: Bacteria > Pseudomonadota > Alphaproteobacteria > DSM-16000 > Inquilinaceae > JACKIH01. Next base: position 17,337 of record JAGQRL010000107.1, on the reverse strand, counting down.
CTGACCATCTCCTGAACCCGCCGCGGCGCCAGCAAACGGGGGCATTCCTGCCATGGAAGGCATCGATTTCGTAAATCTGTTCCAGGGAATTGCCACCCTGCTGCGCTCGGAACCAACCATTCTGATCGGGCGGATCTGCCTGATCGCCTTGGGGATCCTGCTGATCTATCTGGGCCGCAAGGGCGTTCTGGAAGCCCTGCTGATGATCCCCATGGGGCTCGGCATGGCCTCCATCAATGCCGGCGTGCTGTTCTTCAATGTCGAAGCCAACCAGCAGGGCACGCTGTTCATCGACCCGCTGATCCCCGACGGCGCCACGGACATGCTGGTGCAGCAGCTCCAGATCTTCTGGATGCAGCCGATCTACACCTTCACGTTCTCAAACGGTTTGATCGCCTGTCTGGTGTTCATGGGCATCGGCGTGCTGCTGGACGTGGGCTTCCTGATGGCCCGGCCGTTCACCAGCATGACCATCGCCCTGTTCGCTGAGCTGGGCACCTTCGTCGCCTTCCCGCTGGCCGTGGCCTTCGGCATGAGCCTGAACGATGCCGCCGCCACCGCCACCATCGGCGGTGCCGACGGGCCGATGATCCTGTTCGCCGCCCTGATCTTGTCGCAGGACCTCTTCGTGCCCATCACCGTGGTGGCCTACCTCTATCTCGGGCTCACCTATGGCGGCTATCCGTACCTCATCAAGCTGATGGTGCCCAAGCGCCTGCGCGGTTTGAAGATGCCGCCGCCCAAGCAGCGCAAGGAGATCACCGCCAACCAGAAGCTGATCTTCGCGGTGGTGGCCAACATCATCCTGTGTCTGCTGTTCCCGGTGGCGGCACCGCTGTTCTTATCCCTGTTCATCGGCGTGGTGATCCGGGAAAGCGGGCTGGTGCACTTCGCGGAAACCTTCGCCGGGCCAGTGCTGTACGGCGCCACCTTCTTCCTCGGCCTGCTGCTCGGCGTGCTGTGCGAGGCGCGGGTGATCCTCGACCCGCAGGTGCTGCTGCTGCTGGTGTTGGGCATCATCGCGCTGCTGTTCAGCGGCATCGGCGGGCTGATCGGCGGCTACGTGCTGTACTTCGCCACCGGCCGCAAGTTCAATCCGGTGATCGGCATCGCCGGGGTGAGCTGCGTGCCCACCACCGCCAAAGTGGCGCAGAAGACCGTGTCGGCAGAAAACCCCGATTCCATCGTGATGCCCCATGCGCTGGGCGCCAGCGTCAGCGGGGTGATCACCTCGGCCATCATCGCCGGCATCTTCATCACCGTGGTGAGCGCACAGACCGGCGTTTCGCCCTGATCGGCGCCCGCCACACCGCACCATAGGAAAAGGGGGCGGACCACCCGGTGGTCCGCCCCCGTCCCGTTTCAGGTCCTGGTGTCGGGTGGTTCGGCGGAATCGGTTGCAGCCCTCTCCCCCGCCCGGCCACCCGACATCTTACAATGGCCTGGGTGGCCGGGCGGGGAAGAGGGCTGGCGCAGACTGAACAAGAAAAGCTCAGCCGGCGGGCGGCTCGGTGAACAGCACGTGGGGGTTCATCAGGTTGGTGGGGTCCATCGCCTGCTTGATCCGCCGCATCAGTTCCAGATCCACCGGCGAGGCCACCTCCGCCAGCTTCTCGCGGCGCAGGCGGCCAATGCCGTGCTCGGCACTGATGGACCCGCCGAACTCCGCCACCGTGCCGAAGACGATGTCGGTGAACTGCGGCCCGCGCTCCACAAACCCCGTCTCGTCGCCCATGGGCGGACAGATGTTGAAGTGCACATTGCCGTCGCCGACATGGCCGAACGCCACCACCCGGTCATCGGGGAAACGTTCCGCCAGCCGCGCCGTCGCGGTGTCGATGAACTCCCCCATGCGGCTGGTCTTCACCGACACGTCGTGCTTGATGCTGGCGCCGTTGAGGCGCTGGCCCTCAACGATGGCCTCGCGCAGGAACCAGAGCTGGCGCGCCTGCTCCTCGGTGGCGGCGATGGTGCCGTCGACCACCCAGCCTTCCTCGAAGGCCGCTTCCAGGATCTCCTCGATGGCGGCGCGCAGGCCGGCATCCGAGCGGCTGCTCGCCAGCTCCAGCAGCACATAGTGGGGATAGCGCTCCGCCAGCGGATCGATGGATCCGGTGACGTGCTGCAAGGCCAGGTCGATGCCCACCCGCGGCATCAGCTCGAAGGCCACAAGCTGGTCGCCGGAGCGGCGGCGCGCGGCATCGAACAGCGCCATCACCGAGGACAGGTCGTTGAGCGCCACCAGCGCCGTCTGGCTGTCGGCATGGGCGGGAAACAGCTTCAAGATGGCCGCGGTGATGATGCCCAGCGAGCCCTCCGCACCGATGAACAGGTGCTTCAGGTCGTAGCCGGTGTTGTCCTTGCGCAGGCCCCGCAGGTCCTGCCACACCCGCCCGTCCGGCAGCACCACCTCCAGCCCCAGCACCAGGTCGCGGGTGTTGCCGTAGTGGAGCACGGCGTTGCCGCCGGCATTGGTGGAGAGGTTGCCGCCGATCTGGCAGGAGCCCTCGGCCCCCAGGCTGAGCGGGAACAGCATGCCTTGCGCGGCCGCCGCCTGCTGGATGTCCGCCAGGATGCATCCGGCCTCCACCGTGATGGTGTAGTTGGCGGCATCCAGCTCGCGCACCCGGTTGAGCCGGCCGAGATTGATCAGCACCTGGCGGCCGCTATCGTCCGGCACGCTGCCGCCCACCAGCCCGGTGTTGCCGCCCTGGGGCACCATGGACACGCCGGCTTCGGCACAGGCGGCCACCACCGCCGACACCTCATCCACCGTCGCCGGCCGCACCATGAAGGGCGTGCGCCCGTGGTAGCGCCGCCGCCAGTCGATCAGATGCGGCGCCAGGGCATCGGAGTCGGTGACGAGGCCGCGCTCCCCCACGATGGCGCGCAGGCGATCGGCGAGGTCCTGGAAGACAGGGTCCTGAACAGCGGGGCTGACTTGGTCGGGCACGTCTGATCCATGGGGCTACGGGACGTCCGGCGGTCAACCTACTACGTAGAGCCCGCCGTTGACATGGATGGTTTCGCCGTTAACGAATCCGGCCGCCCTGCTGCACAGGAAGGCGACCACGCCCGCCACTTCCTCGGGCTTGCCGAAGCGCTTCAGCGGCGTCGCCCTGAGCAGCGCCTCCCCCTGGGAGCGCAGCAGCGGCTGGATCAGTGGCGTTTCGATCAGCCCCGGCGAGATGCAGTTCACACGGATGCCGCGCGGCGCCAGTTCGTGCATCAGGCTGCGGGAAAACACCAGCACGCCGCCCTTGGCCGCGGCGTAGTGGGCATGCTGGAAGCTGCCGCGATGGCCCGCCATGGAGGCGATGTTCACGATGGCCCCGCCATCGCGCAACTTCGGGATCATCGCCCGGCAGGTGTAGAACACGCCGTCCAGGTTGATGGCCATGGATTGGCGCCATTGGTCGTCGGTCATGCTTTCGACGAGCTGGGCGAGGTAGAGCCCGGCACCGGTAACGAGGAAGTCCACGCTGCCGAAGCGCTCCTCCGCCAGTGCCGCCATGGCATCGGCATCTTCGGACTTGCTGACATCGTGGGCGATGGTGGCCACGCGGGTGCCCGACGGGTCCAGCTCCACGGCGAACTGGTCCAGCCCCTCGCCGTTGACGTCGCTCAGCACCAAGCTGGCGCCGTAGCCGTAGAACAGGCTGGCGATGGCCTGGCTGATGCCGCCATTGGCGCCGGTGAGCGCCAGAACCTTGCCCGTGAAGTCGAACATGGGCGTCGCTCCCCTCCCCGCCGCCATGGGCACGCCCCATGCGGCCCCGGCCCGCGATGCGTCCCGGCGATCAGGTCATCAGCCACCCGCCGGCGACGTCGATCACCTGGCCGGTGACGAAGCGCGCGGCATCGGAGGTGAGGAACAGCGCCACCTCGGCCACTTCTTCAGGCTCGCCCAGCCGGCCCAGCGGCGTTGCCGCCACCACCTCGTCGTTCACCTGCTGGCTCACCGTGCGGATGAGCGAAGTGGTGATGCGGCCCGGCGCCAGCGCGTTCACGGTGATGCCGTGCGGCCCCAGCTCGCCCGCCAGATGCTTGGTGAAGCCGATCACCGCGGATTTGGAGGCGGCGTAGTGCGCCCCGACATGGGGGAAGTAGGTGCGCCCGGCCACCGAGGCGATGGTGATGATGCGGCCATAGCCGGTGGCGATCATCTGCGGCACCGTGGCGTGCACCACGTTGAAGGTGCCCGTCAGGTTCACATCCACCACCCGGCGCCATTCGGCCGGGTCCATGCCCGCCATCGGCACCCCGCGGCCTTCGTGCTTGGGGGAGATGCCGGCGTTGCACACCACCACGTCGAAGGTGGCCCCCAAGGTTTCCGACAGCCGCTCGACCGCCTCCGTCACCGCTTCGTGGTCGGCAACATCGGCCACCGCGGCGGCCAGGCGGGCGCCGGCCTTGTTCAGCTCGGCGGCCCGCAGGTTGAGGTGTTCCGGTGCGATGTCCAGCAGACCCACGGCGGCCCCGCGGGACAGGAACCCGGCAGCCAGGGCGGCACCGATCCCCTGTCCGGCGCCGGTGATCAGCACGGTGCGGCCAAGATGGGTGCGCAGCGGGCTGAATTGGGATGTGTTTGGCTCGTTCACGGCTCAGTCTCCAGCATGATCTTGCCGATATGCCGGCTCTCTTCCATCAGGCGGTGGGCTTCGGCTGCCTCCGCCAGCGACAGCACGGTGTGGATCACCGGTCCCACCGTGCCGGCCTCCAGCAGCGGCCACACCTTCGCACTCAGGGCCTCGGCGATCTCCGCCTTTTCCGCCACGGAGCGCGGCCGCAAGGTGGAGCCGGTATAGGTCAGCCGCTTCACCATCAGCGGTGCGAAGTTGATCTCCACCTTCGGGCTTTCCAGGAAGCCGATCTGGACGATCCGGCCCCCCGGGGCGGCACAGCGGATGTTGCGCGGGATGTAGCTGCCGCCGACCATGTCGAGGATCAGGTCCGGTCCCTTGCCGCCTGTGAACGCCTTCACCTCCTCCACGAAGTCTTCGGTGTTGTAGTTGATGGTCCGGTCGGCCCCCAGCTTCAGGCAGGCATCGGCCTTCAGCGCATTGCCGACGGTGACGACGACGCGCGATCCGAACGCCTTGGCAAGCTGGATCGCCGTGGTGCCGATGCCGGACGAGCCGCCGTGCACCAGCAGGGTTTCCCCCGGTGCCAGGCGGCCGCGGTCGAACACGTTGGTCCACACCGTGAAGAAGGTTTCCGGCACCGCCGCGGCCTGGACCATGGAAAAGCCCTTGGGCACCGGCAGCGCCAGCGGGTCGGAGGCCACGCAGTATTCGGCATAGCCGCCGGAATGGACGAGCGCGCACACCTCCTCGCCCATGCGGGCCGGTGCCACCCCCTCGCCCACCGCGACGATGGTGCCGGCGATTTCCAGGCCGGGAACGTCGGATGCACCCGGCGGTGGCGGATAGTTGCCGCGGCGCTGCTCCACATCGGGCCGGTTGACGCCGGCAGCGGCCACCCGCACCAGCACCTCGCCTGGGCCGGGTGAGGGCACGGCCATGCGGTCCGGCTCCAGCACCTCCGGCCCCCCGTGGCCGTGCAGGCGGATATAGGTCATTTCAGCCGGTACGGCGGTGGCGGTCATGCGTCGATCCTCTCATTCGGGCCAATGCAAGCTCGTCCCTAGAATTTGGGGATGAGTCCGGGAACTTGCCCACGCATTGTGCAACGACGACCCTTGCTCGGCGAGGGGGGCTATCGCCCTCCACCGTGCGGCACCATCAGCATATCGGGAAATGTCAGCCGGCGGACAGGCCGGCGCCAAGGCAAGCGCACAGTCAGGCGCGGTCGGCGACCGGCGCGCTCAGTCCAGCACGGCGTAGCCGCGGTTGGCGAGGCACTGGCGCAGCACGGCCCCCCGCCGATCATACGCGTTCACGCCGCCGCCGACGCCGCCGGTGACCCCGCCGAGCGAGGCGCCCAGGGCGGCACCACGCCCCGCACCACCGCCGAACGCCCCGGCAATCGCGCCCAGCGCGGCACCGGTGGCCGCGGTCAACAGGCCGGTCCCCATGGCTTCCTGGCCCACATTCACCTGGTCGGCATAGCCCTGGCACTCGGCAAGGTCGTGCTGGTACGCCATTTCATCAAAACCGGGATAACCCCGATCTATGATAGGTTGGTTGGTGGTACATGCGGCGAGCCCCAGGGCGACCGCCGTTACCGAGGCACAAGCGCGCCGCATCCGGCGGCCGTAGGGTGAACGCGTATCGGCGGAAAAGCCGGCCCTCGGGGTGGGGTTGGTCATGTGAAGCGCCCGTGTCTGGTATCGCCGGGTTGCTCCGAACCCATGTCGCTCAAGCAACCGATAATGGTACCGGTTGATGGTGGAACCGTGTTAGGCGACCCGTGAAATCGGGCAGGATCGTGGCAAGCCCCCCCTTGCCGCAGGGATCCGCAGGGATCGAACCGCGATGGCCAGGCGGTCGACCTTTGCGCCACACCGCACGGTGGGTGCCGCATTTCAGGCACGCTGTGGCCGCCGCGTCGTGGGCGCGGGAAAGCAAGACATGAACTTTGTATTCCTCTTCGAGATTGACGGCTCCCTGGCCGAGCCTGGCCGCCCCATGTCTCCAGGCATGGCCGTGAGCCTGTTCGACCTGGCGTGCCGCCAGCCCATCTACCTTTTTTCTGCCGGCGATTGGGACACGGTCTCCGCCCAGGTGCCGAACTGGCTGCGGGCCGAAGTGCGAGGCATTTTTGTCGCCGCGGGCGCGGAGTTCTGGCGGCGGGACCGGCAGATGGCCGTGCGGACCCGCAGGCGCCGACCGGCCAATCGCGGCAACGCCAGCGGCCGGGTGGCGCCGGCCGAATGGGTGTGGACCGAGGTGCTGCCCTGGCTGCGGTCGACCCATCCCGAAGCGCCCATCACCGTGGTTGCCGGCCGGCCGGGCCTGCTGGCGCAGGAACCGCCCCTGGCAGACGCCCTGCCGGTGCTGGGCGATGGCTTCAATACGGTCGCCGTGCATGGCCCCACCCACACCCTGGTGGCGGTGGCCGACATCCTGCAGGAGGACGAGTGCTGGCGCCTCGGCCGCGACCTGCTGGCGGGCGAGATCGAGTAGTCCCGGCCGGCCGGGCGGGTGCCGCCGGCACCTGTTTTCCAATCGACGCCGAACCGATGCAGGCGTGATATCGTTGTCCCTTGTGTCGGGGGAATGGTGCGGCGGCCGATTGCAGGATCGGCGGCTTGAGGCGATCGCCAGCGCCCGACTCGTGAAGTCCCTGTAGAGGATTTCCTAACAGGCGATGTGGTATGGGCGAAGGACCGGACCGGCGAACGCTTGCCCGGCACACCACGGGGGGCCGATCCGGAGCCCCATCCGAACCGCAGCGACCTCGATACGGCGGGCGACGATTGGCGATGGGCCAGGCAACCAGCGGCGCTGACCAAGACCCGACCCCGGCGGCCCCCGGCGCGCCGCGGCGGCTCTGGTTCATCCTGGCGGGCCTGGTGCTGGTCGGCTCCGTGGTCGCCTTCGCGCTGGGCATCGACACCCTGGTGGGGGCCGGCACCCTGCCGGACGACGACACGCTGCGCACGGCCATCCAGGCGCAGGCGGAAGGGCAGAGTGCCGCCGTCTGGATCGTCGTCGTGTCCTTCGTCGGCGTGCTGGTTTCCGGCGCTGCCGTGGTCGCCCTGCTCGCCCGGCACGTGCGGGCGGGCCGGCGAACCTCAGCGGAAATCGATGCGGCCAAGGCCGCCGCCGCCGCCGCCCAGCAGCGCCTGACCGACAGCCTCGCCGGCAGCCCCGCCGGCTTCGCCCTGTTCGATGCCGAGGACCGGCTGGTGCTGTGCAACCAGCGCTATCGCGAGCTGCACCGGGACAGTGCGGCCGTGCTGCTTGCCGGCACCGGCTTTGAGAGGATCCTCCGCTACGGCCTGGAATGCGGCCAGTACCCCGAGGCGGTGGGCCGCGAAAACGCCTGGACGGCCGAGCAGATGCGCCGCCACCGCTCCCCCGGTGCGCCCTTCGAGCTGCGGCTCAGCAACAAGCGCTGGCTGAACCTGACGGAACGGCGCACCGGCGATGGCGGCACCGTGCGCATCGCCGTCGACATGACCGAACAGAAGCGGGCGCAGGACCTGCTGAGCCGTACTGAACCGGCGGGCGAGCTTGGCCATTTCAGCCTGGATGCGGCCAACGGCGAAACCGTGTTCTCCCCCCACCTCTACCGGATGCTCGGCCTGCCGGCGACCCGGCCGGCCAGCGCCACCCTGCTGCTGGACCGCTTCGCCCCCGGCGACCGCGGCGAGCTGGCCCGCGCGCTGGAAGCCGCCCGCGGCGGCACTGATGGCGCCCGCGGCGTCTACCGCAGCGTCGAGATCGATGGGGCGGCCCGGTGGTTCGCCGTGACCCTGGCGGCGGAACGCAACCACCAGAACCGGCCGCTGGAGATCTTCGGCACGGTGCGCGACGTCACCGCCCGCAAGGCGGCAGAGGATGAGCTGGCTGCCGCCCGCACCGCGGCGGACGCGGCCGGCAGGGCGAAGTCGGGCGTCCTTTCCCTGCTCGGCCACGCTGTGCGCGCGCCGCTCAACGGCGTGGCGGGCACGCTCAACCTGCTCGATCGCACCCATCTGCGCCCGCGCGATGCCCGCACCATCGACCAGGCGCGGCAGGACGCCGAACGCCTGCGTGCCGCCATCGACGACGCCGTGGAGTTCGCGCGCCTGGAAGCCGGCCGCATCGCGCTGGAACCGGGACCGTTCGACCCGCGGCTGTTCCTGCGCGAAGCGGTGTCGTTCTGGTCTGCCGCCGCGGCGGAGCGCGGGCTGCGCATCGCCTGGACGGCCGATGTGATGGTGCCGGAATGGCTGATCGCCGACGCCGGCCGGCTGCGCCAGATCCTCGACAAGCTGGTGGACAACGCTATCGCCGTTACCGAGCACGGCGGCGTCGACATCGCCATGGACCTGGACCGCCCGGCTCCGGGCAACGGGGCGGAGGCCGCCGCCACCCACCGGGTGCGCCTGTCGGTGCGGGACAGCGGGCCCGGCATCCCCGAAGGCGAACGCCAAAGGGTGCTGGCCGAACCGTTCCAGGAGGTCGGCGAGGATGTGGCGGAGCGGCCGGGCCTAGGGCTCGCCATCTGCCGCCACCTGTGCACGCTGATGAGCGGTACGCTCGATTTCGACAGCACGCCCGGCGGCGGCACCACCTTCTGCGTGGAAGTGCCCCTGCAAAGGGCCGACGCGGCGATGGAAGCGGCCGCCCGCGCCCTGGCATCGCCCGGCGAAACCGGGAACCTGCCGAAGGGTCTGCGGGTGCTGGTGGCCGAGGACAATCCGGCCAGCCGTGCGGCCCTGCGCCATGCCCTGGCCCGCCATGGCTGGACCGTCGACCTGGCGGGCGACGGGCGCGAGGCGGTGGAAGCCGTCGCGGCACGGCCCTACCACGTCGTTCTCATGGATGTCGCCATGCCGGGGATGGGTGGGCCGGCCGCCACGCGGCACATCTGGGCAGAGCACAACAGCCCGCCCCCCGTGATCGGGCTGGCCGTGCACCCCTCCCCGGAGGATGTGGAGCGGTTCCGTGCCGCCGGGATGGCTGAGGTGATCGCCAAGCCGGCTCCCCTGGAGGTGGTGGCGGCGGCCATCGCCCGGGTGGTGGGTACCACGAAGGCAGACCCGGATGCGGTGGACGATCCCCCGCCGCAGATCCACGCGCCCGACGAGCCGCTGGGGATGCCGGTCGGCACGCTGGCTGACCTGCCGCCTGTCCTGGAACTGCCGGCACCGCCGGCGGTGGAACCGCCGCTCGCCGCCTGGCAAACGCCAGCCTTCGACGCCATGGACGACGCCTCCGTCGGCGAACCGCCGGAATGGAGAGCCGACCGGGCGTTCGACCACTCTGTTGAGGAGACGCACGAGGCTCCGGCTGCCGCGGCAGAGGAACCGCCGGCAGAGGATGCCGAGCAGATCGCAGGTCTTAGCCAGCCGAACTTCGAGGACACGCCGGCGATCAAGGACGAGGAGCGCGCAGCGGCCCTGGCCGACGAGCTGGACGAGGCTCCGGCGGAGCCGGCGATGGAGCAAATCCAGGCCGCTGCACCGGAGGACGCCGAGACCGCCGAAGCGCCGATCGAAGAGGTGGAGTGGCTGACCGGGGAAAGCGATTACCCGGCACAGTTCACCGGCGATCCGTTGTGGGACGCGGCCGAGCCGGAAGCGGCCACCGAAGCCCCCGAGCCGCTGTTCGAGCCCCCTGGGCAGTATTGGGGCGCGCCGGACGTGCCGACGGCGGAACCGGCGGAAGAGCCGCTCATCGACCTGCCAACCGAGGAACGCGCCGAACCAGCAGAAGAAGCGGCTGCCGAGTGGTCCGACGCGGCATCGCCGGAAATGGTCGTGCCGGACGGCGACGAAGAGGCAGCGGAAGCGTCTTTGGAGGTTCCCGAGGAGCCCGCACTGGAAGAACCGGCGGAGATTGTGGCCGAGGCCCCGGCTGAACCCGAACCGGAAGAACCGGCGGAGACGGTGGCCGAGGCCGCCGCGGAACCAGAACCGGAAGTGCTCTCGGAACCCGCGGTCGAGGCTCCGGCGGAAACCTCAACGGAAGCCCCGGAAACGCCCGCCGAGGACGCCGCAGAGGACACTGAGGACACGGCGCCGCAGGTGGCCGAGCCCGCGGCGGTGGACGAACCGGTCAGCGAGCATGCCGCGCCCTATGCCTTCGGCCCCGCCGGCAGGCCCGGCAGGCCCGACAGCCCGGCGGCACCCGAGGAGGACGCCGTGGATACGGCCGCGGCAGCGGAGCCGCTGCCCATCTCCCCGGTCCTGGAAACCAATCTCTACGACGGCACCACCGCCGAGGCGCTGATGGATGCGCTGACGCCGACCGACTATGCCGACGCCGTCCGCCAGTTCCGGGTGGATGTGGCCAGGGGCCTCGATGCCCTGGAAAGCGCCTTCCTCACCCACAACACCGGCGCCATGGAACGCTCCAGCCACCTGCTGGCCGGGGCGGCCGCCACCATGGGCGCGCGGGCGCTGGAGCGGCGGGCGCGCGCCGTCAATCAGCTCTGCCGCAACGGTGAGTTCCTGTCGGTGACCACGGAGATGATCGTGATGCTCCGCGCCATGGCGGACCGCACGCTGGCCGGCGGCCCCCCTGCCCTGCGCCAGGGCCGCCACGGCGACGATATGCGGCCGGCCCAGGGAGTGGCGGACTAGGTCCGCCTGCCCCGGCGCCCTCTTCGGGACCCGTCTCGAAGCCCCCGCCAGCCTCGGCCCTAAGGCCGCACCACCAGCACCGAGCAGTTGGCGTGGCGCACCACGCGGGCGGCGTTGGGGCCGAGCAGGAAGTCCTTCAGCGCCGGCCGGTGGGCCGCCAGCACGATCAGGTCGGCGTGCACCTCCTGGGCCTCCCGCAGGATTTCCGCATACACGGTGCCGTGGCCGACCACGTGGCGCACCTGGATGCGCTTGGGCACATGGGCCTGCACGAAGGTGTGCAGGGCCGCCGCCGCATTTTCCAGGGCCTTGGCCTCGTAGTTCTCCGGGAAGAACGACCCGACGATGGACATGCCGTAGTCCGGCACCACGGTCATCACATGCAGGCGCGCGCCGGCCTTCTGGGAAACCTCAACGGCGGCCGGCAGGGCCCTCTCCCAGGAGCTTTCCTGATCGAGATCCACGGGCAGCAGGATGTTGGTGAACATGCTCGCGTCTCCCCAATCGGTCAGGCTTTGGCGAGCGACGGCCCGGCCGACGCTTCATGGCGCGCCCGCCGGCGCTGGACGACGATGATCAGGCCGAGGACCACGAAGGCCGGGATCCACACCAGTTGGGCCGGCGGCACGTCGTTGTCGACCAGCACGTCCACCACCACGAAGTCCCAATCGATCCCCAGGTCCTGCGCCGGGCTGCCGAAATCGACCATGTCGACGGCGTAGCTGTCGCCCTCCTCACGCAGATGCAGGCCGGATGCGGCCAGGCGCTCCTCGCCCGTAGCACCCTCGCCCAGCGGGAACAGCACGGTCTGGCGCACGGTTTCCAGGGTGTCGAAGTCCTCGCCTTCCAGCACCAGGCGGATATGGCTGTCCGCCGGCAGGGCCTCCGCCCGCTCCAGGATCTCCGATCCCGGCGCGCTCGTGGTTGGCGGGAAGGCCATGTCCATCCACGCCCCTGGCCGGAAGATGGTGAAGGCGACCAGCAGCAGGGCGGCACTTTCGTAGATCCGGCTGCGGGCGAAGAAGTAGCCCTGGGTGGCCGCGGCAAATATGAGCATGGCCACGGTTGAGCTGACGAACACCAGCACGATGTGCGGGATCGACTGCACGCCCACCAGGATCAGGTCGGTGTTGAAGATGAACAGGAAGGGCAGTGCCGCCGTTCTGAGCGAGTAGTAGAAGGCCGTGACCCCCGTTTTCATGGGGTCTCCGCCCGATACCGCGGCGGCCGCGAAACTGGCCAGCCCCACCGGCGGCGTCACGTCGGCCATGATGCCGAAGTAGAAGACGAACAGGTGCACCGCGATCAGCGGCACCAGCAGGCCGTTGGCCGCCCCCACCTGCACGATCACCGGGGCCATCAGGCTGGACACAACGATGTAGTTGGCCGTGGTCGGCAGCCCCATGCCCAGGATCAGGCTGAGGATGGCGACCAGGAACAGCATGATGATGACCGACCCGCCCGACAGGTCCTCCACGAAGCCGGCCAGCACCAGGCCAATGCCCGTCAGCGTGACGGTGCCGACGACGATGCCGGCGGTGGCCGTGGCGATGCCGATGCCGATCATGTTGCGCGCACCCACCACCAGGCCGTCAAACAGGTCCTGGAAGCCCTGGCGCAGGCAGCCGTCCGCCAGCGGGTTGGCCGGCAGCCGGAAGAAGGCGGCCAGCGGCCGGTCCGCGTGCTTGCGGAAATGGGCAAACAGGATGCGCTGGTTGAGCAGGATGCCGATCATCAGCGCGGTCGCCCAGAAGGCGGACAGGGCCGGCGACAGCCGCTCCACCATCAGGCACCACACCAGCACCACGATGGGCAGCAGGAAATGCAGGCCCGACTTCACCGTCGGCCCCACCTCCGGCAGATGCACGATTTCAGAGTTCGGATCGTCCAGGTGCAGCTCGGGGAACTGGGCGGCGTAGGCGATCAGCACCGCTTCGATAATCATCAGCAGGATGAACACCACCCAGCCCAGATAGTCCCCGGTCAGCAGCTTCAGCAACTCCATGCCGTGGAACAGGCCGAAGCCGCCGATCACCACATTGCCAAGCACCAGCGCCCCGCCGGAAATCAGGCGCTTGCGGCCCTCCTGCGGCAGCTTGGCCTTGAGCGCGCTCCAGCACAGGATCTCCAGCGCGAACACCGCCAGCACGCCCACCACCACCCACAGGTGGTCGTCCAGCAGGGCGGCGGCTTCCAGCACCCAGTAGAGCAGGCCGGCCAGGATGAACAGCGAGGCGGCGGTGAGCCCGAAGCCGATCATCGCCCATTTGGCCCCCAGCCGCTCGCCGGGCTTGGGCAGGCCCTGCATGCCGCTCTTCACGGCTTCCAGGTGCACGATGTAGACGAGCGCGATGTAGGAGATGATCGCCGGGATGAAGGCGTGGCGGATCACGTCGGTGTAGGGAATGCCGACATACTCCACCATCAGGAAGGCGGCGGCGCCCATCACCGGCGGCATGATCTGGCCGTTCACGGAGCTGGCCACCTCCACGGCACCGGCCTTTTCCGCAGAGAAGCCCACCCGGCGCATCAGCGGGATGGTGAAGGTGCCGGTGGTGACCACGTTGGCGATGGAGGAGCCGGAGATCAGACCGGTCATGCCGGATGCCACCACGGCGGCCTTGGCCGGCCCGCCGCGCAGGTGGCCGAGCAGCGAAAACGCCACCTGGATGAAGTAGTTGCCGGCCCCGCCCTTCTCCAGCAGTGCGCCGAACAACACGAACAGGAAGACGAACTTGGTGGAGACGCCGAGCGCGATGCCGAACACGCCCTCCGGCCCCAGCCACATATGGCTCATGGTGCGGCTGAGCGAGGCGCCGGGGTAGCGGATGTCATCCGGCAGCCAGGTGCTGTCGCCGAAGAAGATGTAGGAGAGGAACACCAGCGC
>JAGQRL010000107.1:0-3196 GCA_020425485.1 Rhodospirillaceae bacterium | reverse complement strand
GTCACCGAAACCAGGATGTCCAGGTCGGTCGGGTTGCCCGGCCGGTCGGCCAGCACGTCGTAGAACCAGAAACCGTAGGAGGCGCAGAACGCGCCGAAGCCGGCCAAGGCCCAGTCCACCAGCGGGATATGCGTCCGTGATGTCTGGAAGGCGCCGAGGATGATGGCGGCACCGGCCGCCACCACGATGGCCAGGGTCACCCAGGCCTCTTCCAGCGGCTGTTCGCCGGTGGTGATGGTCAGCACGAACAGCAGCGTCGGCAGCAGCGCCAGCACCACCGAAAGCACGGGCACGCCGTGGCCGTGGCCGGGGTCCTTCGACAGGGCCGGAAAGGCCAGGAAGCCCAGGAAGACCGCGAAGCCCAGATGGATGGCCCGCGCCTCGGCATCGTTGAAGATCAGCTGGCCCACCACGAAGGGCAGCGGCGAGGCGATCCAGAGCTGGAAGAGCGACCACGCCAGGGCAACAAAGAGCATGATCTTGGCGGCGATCTTGCTGGTGGGCGCCCGCGCGCCGGTGTCGCTTGAAGCGACCAGATCCTGCAATTCGTCGTCCGAGTAAGCGCGGTGTTCGCTGCTGTCGTGTGTCATGGCGTGGATCCTGGGCGATGGTCCTGGGCGATGGTCCTGGGCGATGGTCCTGGGCGATGGTCCTGGGCGTGCTGGTCTGGTGCAGGCCGCTGCGGCTCCGGGCGAGGCCGCCGGCAGCAGCCGGACAGACGGAGGGCGAACACGCAACGGCCCGGGCCGCACTGGGCGACCCGGGCCGTGCCGGGGTTTGGCTAGAAGGCCATGGCCCTTCTATCCGCGTCGCCGATCAGGGGGTGCTCACACCACCGGTGATCACATCCAGCCCTGCTCGGTGTAGTAGCGCACCGCACCGTCGTGCAGCGGCGCCGACAGGCCGTCATGGATCATCTGTTCCGGCTCCAGGGTGGCGAAGGCCGGGTGGAGCTGGCGGAACTGATCGAAGTTGTCGAACACCGCGGCAACGATCGTGTAGACGACGTCGTCGGGCAGTGCCGTGGAGGCGACGAAGGTGGCCTTCACGCCGAAGGTCCGCACGTCGTCGGGGTTGCCCTCGTACATGCCGCCCGGAATGGTCGAGTAAGCATAGTACGGGTTGTCGGCGACCAGCTCGTCGATCACCGGGCCGTCCACCGGGATCAGCCGCGTCTCACAGGTCGTGGTGGCTTCCTGGATGGAGCCCGACGGGTGGCCGACGGTGAACACGATGGCGTCCACATTGTTGTCGCACAGCGCCTGGGCCTGTTCCGACGACTGCAGCTCCGACACCTGGCTGAAGGTGTCCTCATCCCAGCCATAGGCCGCCATCACCACTTCCATGGTGCCGCGCTGGCCGGAACCGGGGTTGCCGATGTTCACCCGGTGGCCGGGCAGATCCTCGAAGGTGTGGATGTCGGTATCGGCCCGCGCCAGCACCGTGAACGGCTCGCCATGGATGGAGAACACCGAGCGCAGCTCGGGGTTGGGCTCCGGGAAATTCTCGTGGCCGCCGTTGTAGGCGTAGTACTGCCAGTCCGACTGGGCGACGCCCATGTCCAGCTCGCCATTGGCGATGGCGTTCAGGTTGAACACCGAGCCGCCGGTGCTCTCCACCGCCACGCGCACGCCGTGTTCGGCGCGGCCGCGGTTCACCAGGCGCTGAATGGCACCGCCGGTCGGGTAGTAAACGCCAGTCACGCCACCGGTGCCGATGGTCACGAATGTCTCTTGCGCAGATGCCGGCAATCCCGAAGCCAGCATCGTGCCGCCGGCCAGCAAAGCTGCCGCGGTCAGGGTGAAAGTGCGCATGGATAGCCTCCCGTTTTTCGGTTGGACGTCTTCAATGGGATTGCCCCCATAACACGCCTGCCATGCGAAGGGCCAGCCTCGGTCAGCCGCAAAGAGCCTGCCGCAGGGTATCGGCACTGCCGGGACGGCGCCCCAGGGCTGCCGCCGCGGCCACGGTTTCCGCCACCAATTCGGCGTTGGACGCCGCCTGCCGGCCGGCCGCGGCAAATAGGTTGTTCTCGAAGCCGACGCGCGCGTGGCCCCCCAGAATCGCCGCGGCCCGGGCCGATACCATCTCCGCCGCCCCGAAGGCGCAGACCATCCACGGGTCGTCGGGATCAGCCAGGGCCAGGAAGCGCAGCAGCGCCTTGGGATGCTCCGCCCGCCCCACCGTGTAGCGGCCCAGCACGAACAGCAGCGGCGGGTGCTCGAACGGCACCAGGCCGGCGCGCACCCAGCCGTTGAAGCGCAGCAGGTCGAGCGCGTCATAGAGGATGAACTGGGGCGCGATGCGTTCGGCCGCCATCCAGGCGAAGAACTGGGCGGCCGCCGGTTCTTCGGCCGGCGTCGGGGCAATCTCGCGCACCGCCATGGACACCCAGTCCGGCCGCACCGCCCGCACCGTGGCCATCTGCTGCGCCGGCGCATAGCGGCCCACCGCTTCGGTGGTGATCTGTGCCACCAGGCGCTCGCCCACCGCCGCCCGCACGGCCTGGAGTGCCGCCGTGTAGAGATCGGGATCGAGGCTGTGGCTGCCGTCCGCGGCGCGCACATGCAGGTGGATGGCCGCCGCCCCGGCGTCGGCACACTCCGCCGCCGTGGTGGCCAGTTCCGCCGGAGTGATCGGCAGGTTGGGATGGTCCGCCTTGGTCTTGCGGGCCCCGTTGGGGGCCACCATCACGGCGAACGGCGCGTCGCCCGCCAGCGGGCTGGCCAGGGGTGGCGAAGCGGCGGCCACGGCGCTGGCCATCACGCTGCCAGGCCGGCGTCCACGGCCTCGCCCAGCTTCTCAACAATCTCTTCTACATGACTGTTATTGATGATGAAGGGTGGCGCCAGCAGGATGTGGTTGCCGGTCTTGCCATCGATGGTGCCGCCCATGGGGTAACACATCAGGCCGCGCGCCATGGCGGCCGCCTTGATCGACGCATGGACCTGGCGGGCCGGGTCGATGGGCGCCTTGGTCAGCCGGTCCGCCACCAGTTCCAGGCCCAAAAACAGGCCGCGGCCGCGGATGTCGCCGACATTGGGGTGGTTGCCGAAGCGCGCCGTCAGCGCTTCGCGCAGCGCCTGGCCCTGGGTGCGCACATTGGCCAGCAGGTCATCCTCCTCGATGGTCTTCTGCACCGCCAGGGCCGCGGCACAGGCCGTCGGATGGCCCATGTAGGTGTGGCCGTGCTGGA
>JAGQRL010000106.1:11000-13968 GCA_020425485.1 Rhodospirillaceae bacterium | reverse complement strand
GTGACCGAGCAGATCGACGCGCTGACCACCCTGTCGACCGACCCGATCCGCTACCTGGTGCTGCCGCGCGTGCTGGCCGGCCTGCTGATGCTGCCGCTGCTGGTGGTGGTGGGCGACGTGATCGGCGTGTTCGGCGGCTTCCTCATCGCCGTCTACCGGCTGGATTTCAACGCCGCCAGCTACCTGCAGGCCACCTGGGAATACCTGGAGCCGATCGACGTGATCTCCGGCCTGGTGAAGGCCGCCACCTTCGGTTTCCTGGTGTCGCTGATGGGCTGCTTCCACGGCTTCAATTCCCGCGGCGGCGCCCAGGGCGTGGGGGCCGCCACCACCAGTGCGGTGGTCTCCGCCTCCATCCTCATCCTCATCTTCAACTACATCATCACCCAGCTGTTCTTCGCGCGATGACCCAGGTTCCCCCCACAACGCCCGCCAAGATCGCGCTTTCCGGCGTGCACAAGGGCTTCGTCGGCAAGTCGGTCCTGCGCGGCGTCGACCTGGAGATCGGCCGCAGCGAATCGGTGGTGGTGATCGGCGGCTCGGGCACCGGCAAATCGGTGATGATCAAGTGCATCCTCGGCCTGATGCGGCCCGATGCCGGCACGATCGAGGTGGACGGCGAAAGCGTCATCGGCCTGTCGCGCACCGAGCGCAGCGCCTTCATGACGCGCGTCGGCATGCTGTTCCAGGGCTCCGCCCTGTTCGATAGCCTGCCGGTCTGGGAAAACGTCGCCTTCGGGCTGATCCAGGGCCGCCGCATGCGCCGCGCCGAAGCGCGCGAGGTGGCGCTGGCCAAGCTGGCCCAGGTGGGGCTGACGGAGGATGTGGGCAATCTGGTGCCCGCCGAACTGTCCGGCGGCATGCAGAAGCGCGTGGCGCTCGCCCGCGCCATCGCCACCGACCCGGAAATCATCTTCTTCGACGAGCCGACCACGGGGCTCGACCCCATCATGGGCGACGTGATCAACGAGCTGATCGTGCAATGCGTGCGCGAACTGGGGGCGACGGCGCTGTCCATCACCCACGACATGGCCAGTGCGCGGAAGATCGCCGACCGCATCGCCATGCTGCACGAGGGCCAGATCGTCTGGGTCGGCCCGCCGTCGGAGATCGACGACAGCGGCAACGCCTATGTGGACCAGTTCGTCCATGGCCGCGCCGAAGGCCCCATCCACATGCCCGTCAGGGCGCGATAAGCCCTCGGGGAGCCATCGGCAAGCCATCGATGAGCCATCGGCAAGCCCTTGCCCGGGGCTGGCGTTGAACCGGCCCGAGAGCCCATAGTCCCGCCATGGCCAAACCCACCACCCGCTATGTCTGCCAGGCTTGCGGCGCCAGCTACGCGCGCTGGACCGGCCAGTGCACCGCCTGCGGCGCGTGGAACGACATCATCGAGGAATCGCTGACGCCGGTGGCCGCCAAGGGGCGCAAGCGCGGCGGGCTCACCACCGTCTCGCTGGCCGCCCAGATGCCCGACCAGCCGCGGCGGCCCACCGGCATGGCGGAGTTCGACCGCGTGGTCGGCGGCGGCCTGGTGCCTGGCTCGGCCATCCTGATCGCCGGCGATCCCGGCATCGGCAAATCCACCCTGCTGCTCCAGGTGGCCTGCCGCATGGCCGCCGAGCACGGCTGCCTCTACGTGTCCGGCGAGGAGGCGGCCGAACAGGTGCAGATGCGCGCCCAGCGCCTCGGCCTCGGCGATGCCCCGGTGGAGCTGGCGGCCTCCACCTCCGCCGACGACCTGGCCTCGGCCATCAGCGGCAACCGCCGGGTGAAGCTGGTAATCGTCGATTCGATCCAGACCATGGCGACCGAGCTGCTCGACTCGGCGCCCGGCACCGTCACCCAGGTGCGCGGCTCCGCCGCCGCGCTGATTCGTGCGGCCAAGGACAGCGGCGTCGCCCTGGTGCTGGTGGGCCACGTCACCAAGGACGGCGCCATCGCCGGCCCGCGCGTGCTGGAGCACATGGTGGACACGGTGCTCTCCTTCGAAGGCGAGCGTTCCCACCACTTCCGCATCCTGCGCACGGTGAAGAACCGATTCGGGCCCGCCGACGAGATCGGCGTGTTCCAGATGAGCGACCGCGGGCTGGAGGAGGTGGACAACCCCTCCTCCCTGTTCCTCGCCGGCCGCACAGAGGACGTGCCGGGGGCCTGCATTTTCGCCGGGCTGGAGGGTACCCGGCCGGTGCTGGTGGAAATCCAGGCCCTGGTGGCGCCCAGCGCGCTCGCCACCCCGCGGCGCGCGGTGGTGGGGTGGGACTCGGCGCGCCTGTCGATGATCCTGGCGGTGCTGGAAGCCCGCTGCGGCGTGCCCATCGGCCCGCGCGACGTCTATCTCAACGTCGCCGGCGGCCTGCGCATCCAGGAGCCGGCGGCCGATCTGGCGGTGGCCGTGGCGATTCTCTCCTCGCTCAGCGGCACGCCGGTATCGGCGGATACCGTGGTGTTCGGCGAGATTGGGCTGAGTGGGGAGGTGCGCGCCGTCGGCCGTGCCGACCTGAGGCTGCGCGAGGCCCGCAAGCTGGGCCTGACGCGGGCGATCTGCCCGGCCCCACGCGAAGATCAGCGAAGTGTTGCCGCGGGCTTGCGTAAAGACATGAACCTGCGCGAGATTGCGCGCGTCGCAGCCCTGCTGCCGCTATACTTTGACGCGGACACGGATGTGGACGTGACCACGGTGCGGTCCCGAGGATTTTGACACTATGAGCGACTGGCCGATCAATATGCTCGATGCCGTCGTTATCGTGATCATCGTGCTTTCGGCGATCGTCTCGGTGGTTCGCGGCTTCGTACGCGAGGTTTTGGCGATCGCAAGCTGGGTGGGGGCCGCCCTGGTCACCCTCTACGGCCTGCCCTACGCGCGGCCCTACCTGCGCGAGGTGGTCGACCAGCCGCTCATCGCCGATGCCATCACCGGTGTGGTGCTGTTCGTCGTCGCCCTCATGGTGTTCTCGCTGATCAGCCA
>JAGQRL010000106.1:10073-10952 GCA_020425485.1 Rhodospirillaceae bacterium | reverse complement strand
TGGGCCTGGTGTTCGGGGTGGCGCGCGGAGCACTGCTGGTGTGCCTCGGCTACCTGGTGCTGGTCTGGCTGATGCCGGAAGAGGACCGCCGGCCGGAATGGATGACCGACGCCAAATCGGCCCCCTATCTCGCCGATGGTGCGGCCTTCCTGCAGAGCCTGGTGCCCGAAGACCTGCTGATGGCCGGCGCTTCGGAGGTGGAGGAGCAGGTGCGCGACCAGCTCGACCTCACCGGTCCACCCGCGCCCGGCGGCGAAACGCCGGAAGACACTTCCGGCGATCTCGACCGCGAAGGCATCAACCAATTGATCGAAAACACCGAAGAGCCGGGGTCAAACCAACAGTGAAAACGTCGTACGCCTCAGCTTCCAACCATCCCAGCGCCGGCGACGACGACAAGTTCCACGACGAATGCGGGGTATTCGGCATCTACGGCCACCCCGAGGCCGCGGCCATGACCGCGCTGGGCCTGCACGCGCTGCAGCACCGCGGCCAGGAAGCGTCGGGCATCGTCACCCATTGCGAGGGCCTGTTCCACGCCCACCGCGGGCTTGGCCAGGTGGGCGACAACTTCAGCGCCCAGGACGTGATCCAGCGCCTGCGCGGCCAGTCCGCCATCGGCCACAACCGCTATGCCACCACCGGCGAAACGGCGATCCGCAACGTCCAGCCGCTGTTCGCCGACCTGGAATTCGGCGGCTTCGGCATCGCCCACAACGGCAACCTGGCCAACTCCTACCAGCTCCGCCGCCAGCTCATCCGCCAGGGCAGCATCTTCCAGACCACCACCGACACCGAGGTGATCGTCCACCTGATGGCCCATTCCCGCGGCGCCACCACGCTGGACCGCATGGTGGATGCGCTGCGCCAGGTGGAAGG
>JAGQRL010000106.1:0-10023 GCA_020425485.1 Rhodospirillaceae bacterium | reverse complement strand
CCGCTGGGCGTGCGCCCGCTGGTGCTGGGCCGGGTGAGCGACGCCTATGTGCTGACCTCGGAAACCGTGGCGCTGGATATCATCGGCGGCGAGGCGATCCGCGACGTGGCACCGGGCGAGATGGTGATCCTGGACAATTCCGGCGTCACCTCCTTCCACCCCATCCCCGCCCAGAAGCAGCGCTTCTGCATCTTCGAGTACATCTACTTCGCCCGGCCCGACAGCCGCATCGAGGGCCGCTCGGTCTACGATGCCCGCCGCCTGATCGGCCGCGAGCTGGCGCGCGAAGCCGGCGTGGACGCCGATATGGTGGTGCCGGTGCCGGACAGCGGCGTGCCGTCGGCCATCGGCTACGCGGCGGAAAGCAAGCTGCCCTTCGAGCTGGGGATCGTGCGCAACCACTATGTTGGCCGCACCTTCATCGAGCCGACGGACCAGATCCGCCACCTCGGCGTGAAGCTGAAGCACAACGCCAACGCCTCGCTGCTGGCCGGCCGCCGGGTGATCCTGGTGGACGACAGCATCGTCCGCGGCACCACCTCGAAGAAGATCGTGGAGATGGTGCGCCTGGCCGGAGCCAAGGAGGTGCATGTGCGCATTTCCAGCCCGCCCACCATGCATCCGTGCTTCTACGGCATCGACACGCCGGAGCAGACCAAGCTGCTCGCCCACAACTACGGGCTGGATGCCATGCGGGCGCTGATCGGCGCCGACACGCTGGCCTTCATCAGCATCGACGGGCTCTACCGCGCCATGGGCGAAGCCGGCCGCAACAACGGCTCGCCGCAGTTCTGCGACGCCTGCTTCACCGGCGACTATCCCACAGCGCTGGCCGACCGCGAGGAAGCCATCAGCCAGCCCTGCCTGTCGTTCCTCACCGAACGCGCCGCGGAGTAGCCAACCCATGCCGGACGGACCTTTGGCGGGCCGCGTGTCGGTCGTCACCGGGGCGTCGCGTGGCCTGGGGGCTGCGGTCGCCAAGCGGCTGGCGGCAGCCGGCAGCCATGTGGTGCTGATCGCCCGCACCGTCGGCGGGCTGGAAGAAACCGACGACGCCATCCGGGCGGCCGGCGGCAGCGCCACCCTGGTGCCGCTCGACCTGGCGGAGCTGGACACGGTGCTGAGCCTCGGCCCCAGCCTCTATGAGCGGTTCGGCCGGGTGGACGCCCTGGTGGCCCTGGCGGCGGAACTGGGGCCGCTCAACCCGGTGCCCCATGGCGACCTGAAGGCCTGGCAGCGGGTGCTCGACGTGACGCTGACGGCCAACCAGCGCCTGCTCACCACCCTGCATCCACTGCTTGCCGCCGCGCCCGCCGGCCGGGTGGTGATGGCCACCTGCCGCCAGGCCGATGGCCGCTCGCCCTTCTGGTATGCCTACGCGACCGCCAAGGCGGGGCTGGAAACGCTGCTGCGGCTCTATGCGGCGGAGATGGCCAAGAGCACGGTGCGGGCCAACCTGGTGGACCCCGGCGCCATGGCCACGCGGCTGCGCCGCCTGGCCTTCCCCGGCGAGGATGCCGCCAGCCTGCCCGAGGCGGACAGCCGGGCAGAGGCCGTGGCCGCCCTGGCCGGGCCGGACACCACGATTACCGGCGACCTGGTGCGGTTGGGCCAGTAGGCCCGCCCCCTACTCTTCCGCCCCCAGGGCTTCGTAAGCGGCCGCGGCGCCATCGTGCAGCGGCACCACATGGGCGGCGGTGGCCAGCCAGTGGATGTCCAGATCGGCCAGCGAAGGGTGCTGGGCGCGCAGCCGCGGCAGATCCTCCACCACGGCGGTGACGAAGTTGGCCACCCGCTCTTCCGGCTCCGCCGCCGTCGTTACCAGTAGCGCCACCGGCCCCACCGCGTGCACCGGCCGGTCGACGCCGGGGAAGCGGCCGGGCGGTACCGTCACTTCCACCAAGGCGGGGTGGTCGAGCAGCAGGGTATCGATGCCGGTGCCCTCGACGCTGACGAGATGGGCGCCGCAGCGGCTCAGCGCCTCGTACACGGTGCCGCTGGGGGCACCGGAGATGAAGGCCATCATGTCGAAGTCGCCGGCGCACAAGCCGTCCGTCTGCTCGGCCAGCGGCACCGGATCGGCCACCACAAAGCGCTCCTCCGGCCATTGCTGGGTGCCGAGCACCAGCTCGAACAGCTCCGCCGTGGCGCTGCCCGGCTCGCCGAGCTGGATGCGCTGGCCGTCCACGTCGTCGAGCGAGCGGATGCCGCTGTCGGCAGACGCGATGATGAGCAGCGGTTCGGGATGCAGCGTCATCACCGTGCGCAGCTCGCCATAGGGCTCGTCGATGGAAAAGGCATCGAGGCCGAGGGCGGCCTCATAGGCGAGGTCGGAGCGGACCACCGCCATGTCCAGATCGCCCTGGCGCAGGCGCACCAGGTTTTCCAGCGAGCCGCCGGTGCTTTCCACCAGCACATTGCCGTGGTCGGCCAGCGAGGCGAGCGCACCGGCAACCGGGAAGTAGAGGCCGAGCACGGCCCCGGAGCCGATGACCAGCGGCGCCTCCTCTCCCGATTGCGCAGCCGCCGGCCCCGTGGCCGCCAGCACCGCTGCCAGAACCGCCCCGGCGCAAAGCCGCTGCCCCAACCGCTGCTCCGCCACCTGCCGCCCGACGGAAGAACGCCTCACCCGCCGCCGCCGGTCTGGCGGGCCACCCAATCGGCTTCTCCCGTCCTCAACGTCCATTCCACGGTCCCTCCCATGACCGATCCCAGGGCATCGTCAAAGGCGGAAACCACCGATACGATGTTGGGTGCCTCGGCTTCTGCCAGGTCTTCGAAATTGCGCGAGCCGATGATGGTGCGTTCGGGCACCCGCACCAGCTTCGCGTTGAGGCGCACCCGCACCGTCGGGTTGACGGTGCCGATGCTTTCCGGGCCGGGGTATTCGGCCTGGAATTCGCGCAGTTCGGTCTTCAGCACGAAATTGGCGCGCAGGCCGATGGATTCGCGGCCCACCGCGACGATGCGGTTGGCGTTCTCGAAGCTTTCCACCAGCAGCGTCTGCACCATGGCCGGCGCGCGGGCCGCCCAGGCAACGCCGTTGTAGTACTGGATCTCGAACGGGTCGGCCTGCAGGGCGATGCGCACGCTGTCCAGCGCAGTGGCGGCGACCGGCATCTCGATCAGGAGCTGCCAGAACACCTCCGGCAGACCCTCGTCGAAGGTGCTTTTCGGCGTCAGGGTGAACTGGCGGGCGGGGTCGCCCACCAGCAGCCGGCTGGCAGCACCGCAGCCGCCCAGCAGGGCGCCCGATGCGGCGAGCCCGGCGGTTGTCAGCAGGCCGCGCCGCGGCAGTCGCCCATCCGTCATTGTATGTTCACCCCCGTTACCGGCTCGCCCAGGATGAACTGGGCCGGATCGCGCTCGAACTGCTCGGTCACCCGGGTCAGCGTCGTCGCCAGGCCGCGCAACTCGCTGATCATCAAAGTGAATTCATAAAGGCCGGACTGGGTGAACTCCACCAGGCCGGGCCGCGCCGCGCGCGTAAGCTGCACCAGCTCTGCCGCCACCGTG
This sequence comes from Rhodospirillaceae bacterium, assembly GCA_020425485.1. Classification (GTDB taxonomy): domain Bacteria; phylum Pseudomonadota; class Alphaproteobacteria; order DSM-16000; family Inquilinaceae; genus JACKIH01. Next base: position 6,507 of record JAGQRL010000106.1, on the reverse strand, counting down.
CCGATGCTGGCCGACGCCTGGGACAGCTGCTCGCCGACATTGCGCATCTGCTCCTCGGTGGTGCTGAGGGCGGCCACCGCGGAATCGCTGATGCGGGCCACGTCGACCCGCGCTTCCGCCGACAGCGCTTCCAGCTCCTGGGCCATTTCGTTCACCCGGAGGGCGAGTGCCGGCAGCCCGTCGTGCACATCGGCCAGGGCGGAGGTGACCTGGCGGGCATCGGCGAGGATGCCGCCGACGGTTTGCAGATTGCCGTCGGACAGCAGGAGGTTGGCGCGATCGAGCACGGCGTTGGCGGATTCCAGCACCTCCGGGACGGACTGCACCAGCGCCTGGATGGTCGACGGCGTCGACGGGATTTCCGGCAAGGTGCCGTCCGGTTCGGGGTGCAGGCGTGGGCTGTCCATGGTGCCGCCGGAAATCTGCACATAGACGCCGCCGGCGATCCCCTGCAGCTCCAGCGAGGCCACGTTGTCGGCCACCACCGGGGTGCCCGGCCGCACCGCGACCACCACGCGCACCCGTTCCAGGTTGGTGGGGTCGATGCTCATGTCATCGACGCTGCCCACCGGAATGCCGCGGTAGCGCACCGGGCTGCCCACCGACAGGCCGGTGACCGACCCGGTGAAGCGGATGACGTAGAGATCATCGGCCTGCGACGGCCCCGACGAGCTTAGCCACACCACGAAGGTCAGCAGGGCGACGGAGACCAGCAGCACGAAGGTGCCGACGGCGATGTAGCTGGCGCGGGTTTCCATGCCTCAGTGGGGAACGTTTGCGTGGGAGCGGCGGGCGGCGCGGCCGCGCGGCCCGTGGAAGTAAGACCTGATCCACGGGTGGTCCATGTCCATCAGCGCTTCCATGGTATCGACCACGACCTTCCGGTCCACCAGGACGGCGATACGGTCGCAAATCGCCGCCAGACTGTCGAGGTCGTGCGTGATCATCACGACAGTCAGCCCCAGGCTCTGCTGAAGCCCGCGGATCAGGTCGTCGAAGGCGGCCGCACCGATGGGGTCGAGCCCGGCGGTGGGTTCGTCCAGAAACAGCAGTTCGGGGTCGAGCGCCAGCGACCTTGCCAGGCCGGCGCGCTTGCGCATGCCGCCGGAAAGCTGGGAGGGAAAGCGCATGCAGGCGAAATGCGGCAGCCCCACCATGCCGATCTTCACCCGCGTCAGCTCGTCCATCAGGGGGCGCGGCAGGTCGGTGGCCTCGCGCATCGGCACCTGGACGTTCTGCGCCACGGTGAGCGAGCTGAACAGGGCGCCGTCCTGGAACAGCACGCCCCAGCGGCGGCGCAGCGCCTCCCAGCCGGAGGTGGTCAGCGTGCCGGTATCGTGGCCAAGCACCTCGATGGAGCCGGCGGCGGGTTCCAGCAGCCCGATGATCTCCTTCAGCAGCACCGACTTGCCGGTGCCCGAGCCGCCGACCACGCCGATCACCTCGCCGCGCCGCACGTCCAGGTCCAGGTCCTCGTGCACCACCTGGCGGCCGAACCGGGTGTGCAGGCCGCGGATGCGAATGATCGGCTGATCGGCGGTGTCTGCGTCCATGCCTCAGATGCCGATGGTGGAAAACAGGATGGAGAAGCCGGCGTCGACCACGATCACCAGGAAGATCGCCTCGACGACGGCACGCGTGGTCTGCGCACCGACGCTTTCGGCGCTGCCGGTGACCTTCAGGCCCTCGTAGCAGCCCACCATGCCGATAATGAAGGCGAAAACCGGGGCCTTGATGAGGCCGACCCACAAATGCTGGATGGGCACGGCCTCGCGGAACTGGCGGGCGAAGGCATCGGGCGGGATGTCCAGCACCGCCCAGCTCATCAGCCCGCCGCCGATGATGCCGATGATATCGGACAGGAAGGTGAGCAGCGGCAAGGCCGCCATCAGCGCCAGGATGCGCGGCAGCACCAGGATGTCCACGGGATCGAGCCCCATGGTCTCCATGGCGTCGACCTCCTGGTTCACCTTCATGGTGCCGATCTGGGCGGTGAAGGCGGAACCGGAACGGCCGGCCACGATGATCGCGGTCATCAAGGCACCCAGCTCGCGCAGCACCGACAGGCCCAGCAGATTGACCGTCAGCAGCTCCGCACCGAAGCGGCGGAGCTGGTCGGCCCCCTGATAGGCCAGCACGATGCCGATGAGGAAGGAGAGCAGGCCGACGATGGGCACGGCGTACAGCCCCGTCTGCTCCAGGTGGTGGACCAGCGAGGTCAGGCGCAGCCGGTGGGGCTGCACGAACAGGCGCCCGCCCTTCACCAGCAGCATGCCGTAGAAGGACATCAGCCGGCGGCCTTCGCGGGCCAGGCCGAAGGTGGCCTCGCCGATGCGGTAGAGCAGGTCCTCCAGCCAGCCCGGCCCGGATTCCTCAAGCTGTTCCGGCCGGTCGGTGCGGCCCACCTCGTCGAACAGGCTGTGAAAGCGGGTCGACAGGCCGTTGGCCTCGATCTCCCGCCCGGCGGCGCGAAGCTCCGCCACGGTGCGGTGGATCAGCCAGGCCCCGGCGGTGTCCATCCGGGTGATCGCCGACAGGTCGATGGCGGCCACCGCCTGGGGATCGATGGCGTGGCTGCGGCGGTCCAGCTCGGTTGCCGTGGCCAGCGTCCACTCGCCGCCGAACCGCAGGGTGCCGGCCCCCTCCCCGGCGCCGGCACTGGCCCCCTCCAGGCGCAGCCACCCCTCGTCCGCCCCCGAAGCATCGGGGATGCGGCCGGCCGTCAGCGTGGGGGGTGCGTGGGCATCCGACACGGGGATCGCTCTCCGGTAGTCACTAGGGATTGCGGTCGCCGCCGCGATGGCTACGATACCGCGTCACTCGTGAAGCGGGATTGTACGCATCCATGGACCTGAAAGCGCACATCCGCGGCATCCCCGACTTCCCGAAGCCGGGAATCCTGTTCTACGACATTTCCACCTTGTTGGCGCATCCCCAGGCGTGGCGGGAGACGGTCGATCGCCTGGCCGAGGTCATCCGCCCCTTCCAGCCGCAGGTGCTGGCGGGAATCGAAAGCCGCGGCTTCCTGACCGCCGCCCCGCTGGCGCTGGAGCTGGGCATCGGCTTTGTGATGGTGCGCAAGCGCGGCAAGCTGCCGGGACCCACCGTGTCGCACACCTATTCGCTGGAATACGGCAGCGACACCCTGGAAATCCAGACAGACGCCGTGGAGCCCGGCCAGCGCGTGGTGGTGATGGACGACCTGCTGGCCACCGGCGGCACCATGCAGACGGCCGTGGAACTGCTCTACAAAGTCGGCGGCGACGTGCGCGGCGCTGCCTGCCTGATCGAGCTGACCTTCCTGAAGGGCCGCGAGAACGTGCGCGTGCCCATCGAAACGCTGGTCGCCTACGACTCCTGAGGCGGCCCGGGATTCGGACTCCACCGCCCCCCGGCGCGCTGCCACGTGACAGACTGGTCGCGCCCGGCCGGTGCGCACGCCACCGCCGCGCCGGTTCCGCGTTCACCGGAGGTGCCGCCCCATGACCACCGCCCCGCAGCCCGTCTGCCTCGTCACCAACGCCACCGGCTTTGCCGGTCCGCCCGCCGTGGACGCGCTGGCCGCCGCCGGCTACCGGGTGCTGGCCCACGACCGTTCCTTCGGTGACGCCGCGGCGCGCGCCCGCTTCGCCGCGGACCACCCCGGTGCGGAGTGCCTGGCGGCCGCCAGCCCGGCCGAGGGCGTGGCCGAGGCGGTCGGGCGGGCCGGCCGGCTCGACACCCTGGTGAGCAACGATCACCACCCGGCGCGCCAACTGGCCACCGTGGAGGCGCCGCTGGAGGAACTGACGGACAGCCTCAACCGGCTGGTGGTGGACCCCTTTGCCGCCATCCGGGCGGCGATCCCTCACCTGCAAGCCGCGGAGGCCGGCACCATCGTCATGGTCACCTCCAACCGCACCCGGCTGCCGCTGCCCGGCGGCGCCATCCCCGATGCCTGCCGTGCGGCCGTGAACGCCCTGGTGCGCTCCCTGGCCATCGAGCTGGCGCCACTGCACATCCCCGTGAACGCGGTGGCGCCCAACTTCCTCTACAGCGAGGCGTACTATCCGCGCGCCGTGTTCATCGACGATCCCAAGGGCCGCGAGCATGTGAAGCAGGTCGTGCCGGCGGGGCGGCTGGCCGAGCCGTGGGAGATCGGCGACGTCATCCGCTTCCTGGCGACCACGAAGGCCAGTTTCCTCACCGGCGCCATCATCGACTTTTCCGGCGGCTGGCCGGCCGGCCCCATGCGCCCGGAATAGCCGCCCCGCCCGCACCGCCCAGGTGCGGCCGCCAGGGGGCTGGCACCGCGGCCGGCGTCGTGCTTCAGTCCCGCCCATCCGCAAAGCCGCCGGCCCGCCCTGGCGCAGGGCCTTGCGCGCCGCTTTCCTGGTCCGCCCAAACCGGTCCCGACACGCCGATGGCCAACCGCACCCTCTCCCTCTGGCAGATGCTGCTGCTCCTGGCGGTGGCGTTCGTCGTGTTCTGGCCGGGGCAGACGGACCTGCCGCCCATCGACCGGGACGAAAGCCGCTACATCCAGGCCACCGTGCAGATGCTGGAAAGCGGCGACTTCATCGACATCCGCTTCCAGGACCACCCGCGCTACCAGCAGCCGGTGGGCATCTACTGGCTGCAATCGGCGGCGGTGTGGCTGCTGTCGGACCCGGCCGACCGGGAGGTGTGGGCGCACCGGGTGGTTTCCCTGCTGGGGGCCATGGCGGCGGTGCTGATGACGGCGGTGATCGGCGCCCGCCTGTTCGGCCCCCGCATCGGCATGCTGGCGGGCATGCTGTTCACAGCCACCGTGCTGCTCGGCATCGAAGCGCGCCTGGCCAAGACGGACGCCATGCTGCTGGTGGCCATCCTGGTGGCCATCTACGGGATCCTGCGCGCCTACGAGCTGCGCGACGTGCCCGAGCGGGTGCCGTGGCCCTGGGCCATGGCGTTCTGGGCGGCACTGGCCTGCGGGGTGATGATCAAGGGGCCGGTGGTGCTGATGGTGGCGGGACTGACCGGCCTCGCCCTGGTGGTGCTGGAGCGGCGCTTCCTGTGGCTGTTCGCGCTCAGGCCGATCGCCGGTGTGGCCCTGTTCTTCGCCATGGTGCTGCCCTGGTTCATCGCCATCGACCGGCTGACCGACGGCGCCTTCTTCGCCCGCTCGGCCGGCGACAACATGTTCGACAAGCTGTTTTCCGGCCAGCAGGGGCACGGTGCGCCGCCCGGCACCTACCTGCTGATGGGCATCGGCACCCTGTGGCCCATGGGCCAGGGGCTGGTGCTGGCGGTGCCGTGGATCTGGCGCCAGCGCAAGGTGCCGGAGGTGCGCTTCTGCCTGGCCTGGGCGGTGCCCTTCTGGGTGACGTTCGAGATCATCGTCACCAAGCTGCCCCACTACATCCTGGCCTCCGTACCCGCCCTGGCGATCCTCACCGCCGCGGCCATCGGCACGCTGGGCCCGACCCTGCTGACCCATGGCCGCTGGGCGCGCTTCTGGCGCTATCCGGTGCTGGTGGGCTTTGTCGGCGTCGGCGTCGGCCTGGCGGTGATCCCCGCGGTGCTGCGCCACTGGCTCGACGGCGGGTTCGACATCGTCGCCATCGCCGCAGCGCTGGTCGGCCTGCTGGCGGTGTTCGGGGCGGTGCGGGCGCTGTTCCAGCGGGAAATCGCCCATGTGGCCTGGACGGCCCCGCTGCTGACCCTGCTGGTGTTCTCCTTCAACATGCTGTTCGTGATGCCGCGCGTCGACACGATCTTCTTCTACCGGGAGATCGCGCCGACCGCCGCGGCGGTGGCCCCTTGCGCCGACTACCAGGTGATGGCGGCACCGCTGGACCTGGAAAGCGTGGTCTACCTGAACGGCACCGACACGGTGCTGGAGGACACCGAGCTGCTGGCCGCCGCCCTGCGCGGCCTGGGCGACCGCTGTGCGGTGATGTTCCTGACCGACGACGCGCGCGAGGCGGTGTTCGCGGAAGTGACCGATCCGACGCTGGAACTGGCCTATACCGGCCGCAGGGTGGGCGGCTTCAACTTCTCCAACGGCCGCTGGTACGACCTGGGCGTGTATACCGCGCGGCGGCGGACCTCCCCATAGTTTTGCCGCCGCAGGGCTCCCCACTGCATGCTGCGGCGCACAAAACCTTGTTCGCAGGGGCAAAACGCGGTAGCAGACTGACGCTATGGTGGCCGTCGCAGAGCCGCCCAGCGGGCTCTCGGGAGGACCCGCGCGACGCCGCCCAGATCATCGACAAGACCGGTAACGAAGGGAAACCGCAATGGCTCGGACCAAGATCGCGCTGATCGGCGCAGGTCAAATCGGCGGCACGCTCGCCCTCCTCGCCGGCCTGAAGGAATTGGGCGACGTCGTTCTGTTCGACATCGCCGAAGGCATTCCTGAAGGCAAGGCGCTGGATATCGCCGAAGCATCGCCGGTGGAAGGCTTCGATGCGTCCTATACCGGCGGCACCGACTATGCGCTGATCGAAGGCGCTGACGTGGTGATCGTCACCGCCGGCGTGCCGC
>JAGQRL010000105.1 GCA_020425485.1 Rhodospirillaceae bacterium | reverse complement strand
GGCGAACTGGCCCAGTTCATCCGGGCCGCCTGAGCGGTGCTGGCCGAGGGGCGTGCCTGCCGGCCGGCCCGGCCCGTTTCATCGTTATTTCATCCACCAAACCCCCGTTCCGCTATATATGTTGCGATAGCGAACGACCCCACTACATCTTGGGTTGTGCGGGCTGGTTTGGGGCAGCGACCGATGAGCTACAATATTTGCTACGGTGCCAAACGCGCGCGAAAAACCGAGCGCTTCTCCAAGCCTCTGGACGCCAAGTTTCGCCATTTCGAGCTGAGGCGGCTGCTGGCCGAAAATATTCACACAGAAAGAGAAGAGGATAAGTTTCCCGACACCGACTACGCCGAATGCGCGCTCGAGATCGCTAATTCTGACCAGAGAAACTTCTGTTAATACTTAGACATTGGGCAGTCCGCCAAAATTACTACACCACATATATTTGAACAGAGTGCAGCGCAATTACACTACGCCTATCCACCACTAACTTCCAGAAGATCTTGACGCAAACGGAACAATCTTACCTACTGACTCGCAGACTTTATCCAATATTGCCAGAAACATGTATACGTGACACAATATTCTCTTGACTCCTTTCTCATATGCCCTTGTACACTTGTCGTAGTCTTCAATTCTCCTGAAATCATCAGTATGGAATGAGGCCTGAATTTCTCTATCAGAATGCCGATGTACATTTGCTTGTGATGTTACCTTTATTGTATTTCCATCAACTATCTCTGTCTCTACACTCGACTGCGACTCTTGAGATATCTCCATTCTAAGCGCGTCAACCATTTGATTATATTTTTTTGCTCGATCTACAGCTAACCTTTGCAGACGCTCGTCGAAACTAGCAATTGCATGGGAGTAGGCAAAAAAATTGCTAGAACTTGCCGACACATCAGTCTGTAACGCGCAAATTTCATTGGAAAAATCTGAAATACTTTGATCAACTTCCTCTACAAAATCGATGAGATGCACAAGCAAACGAAATCCCAAAGGCGCATTTTCCATCTCTTCTGAAAATGAAATAATCTCAATTTCATTCAGATAATCCACAACGATATTTGTGCTATCGACTATAATATTAGTAATGATCAAGAAGTCTAAATCTGTATCTTCTATGTGTTGCATATTTGCAACTAATTCCAACGCCTCTTGCAGGAATTTTTTCGCGTTGTCGAAGCTCATAGCAACCTCTCGCTTAGCATTTATATCGAAATAGTCTATCTAATTCTCTAACTCCCGTCCAGACCTTCAAGCGTTTGTTCGTCAACTGCTTTGGTGTATGAAACTTGCCTAGAACTGGCTGCAAAGAAACACGATGCCCACACTGACCATCGTCTATTGGCGGGACATCCCGTCCCAGGTGATCGCCAAGGCCGGCCGGCGCGACCAGGCCAAGGTGATGCTGGACGACCGCTTCCAGCAGGCCATCGACCGCGCGGCCATGCGCGGCGGGTCGGCCGACACCGATGCCTATCTGGCCGAATGGCGCCGCTCCGATCCCACGGAGTGCGGCACCGACCTGGAAGCCGAAGCCCAGGCCGCCGCCGCCACCCTGGAAGCGGAGTACAACGCAGACCGGCTGAAAGCCCTGGTGGCCAACGGCGGATCGGAGCCGTAAGGAAGAAGCCGCTTCCCGCTTCCCTTGGGTTCCATGGACCACCCTTCCCCGCCCGACAGTTTCGAAAGGCCGCGCGCCCGCGATCCGCTGGCCTGGCTGGGCCGCCACGCCCCGGCCGCCATGCCGCTCGGCCTCGTCGCCGGGCTGCTGCTGCCCGATCTGGCAGCCCTCGCCCGGCCACTGCTGGCGCCGGCCATCATCTTCATGATGACGCTGTCCATGCTGCGCATCGATGCCCAGCAGGTGGCCAGGGAAATGCGGCGCCCGGTGCTGATCATCGCCACCATCGCCTGGATGCTGCTGGGCTCGCCCCTGGTCGGCCTGGGCTTCGGCCGGGTGATCGGCCTGGAGGGGCCGATCCTCACCGCCGTGGTGCTGTTCAGCGCCGGCCCGCCGATCCTCGCCGGCATCGCCTTTGCCCTGATGCTGGGGCTGCGCGCCGAACTCAGCCTGGTGGTGGTGGTGCTGGCCACGCTGGTGTGCCCGCTCACCGTGCCGCCGCTGGTCGACTGGCTCGCCGGCTTCCACATGGATCTGGCGACGGGCGAGCTGATGCTGCGCCTCGCCGGCGTGGTGGCGTTCGCCACGGTGGCCAGCCGGGTGGTGCGCTGGGGCATGGGGCCGGTGCGGGTGATGCGCGCGGCCGATCACCTGGATGGGCTGCTGGTGCTGGCGATGGCGGTGTTCGCGCTGTCGATCATGGATGGCGTGCTCGACCACCTGCTGGCCGAGCCCATGCGCTTCGTGTGGCTGACGGCGCTCGCCATGGGCGTGGCGCTCATGCACCAGACGCTGCCGCTGCTGGCCTGGCCCCTGGTGGCGAAGGAAACGCTGGCCACCGTCGCCATGGTGTGCGGCTACCGCAATATGGGGATCGTCATGGCCGCCCTGGGCGAGGCCGTGGACCCCGATATCTTCCTGTTCTTCGTGGTGGTCCAGGTGCCAATCTACTGCCTGCCGGTGCTGATGAAACCGGTGTTCCGACGCATCGCCGGGCACGCGCGGGTGGGTTAGCCTGGGTTTACTTATACGGCATATATGCCGTAGTATCACCAGACTCGATCCCTCGCTGGCTGACATGAACGCATCGCAATTTGCCCGCTGGCTGCGCAAGCAGGGGACGAGATCTCCAACGAAGGCAAGGGCGGCCACAGGGCATTGAAGAACCCGGCCAACGGCAAACGATCGGTGCTTCCAACCCATGGCGGGGCCAAGCAACTCGGCACCGGGCTGATGGAAGCGATCAAGAAGGACCTGGGGCTGAAATAGGATGCTGTTCTATCCGGCCGACCTCATCGACGATGGCGGTACCGTCATGGCCAGCCTGCCCGACCTGCCGGGCTGCCGAACCTTCGGCGAAACGCGGGAGGAGGCGCTGGAACGGGCGGTCGACGCCGCACTCACCCTGATCACCGCCCTGGTGAAGGATCGGGAGGAGGTGCCGGACGGATCGCCCGCCGACGGCCGGCCGGCGGTCCGCCTGCCCCTGCAGGCCGAGTTGAAGGTGCAGCTCTACCGGGCCATGCGTGCGCAGGACGTAAGCCAGACGGCCCTCGCCGAACGCCTCGGCAAGACCCAGAAAGAGGTCTGGCGGCTGCTCGACCTGACCCATGCCAGCAAGCTGGACCAGATCGAAGCCGCCTTCGCGGCCCTCGGCTATCGCGTGGATACCGAGGTGCGCGCGGTCGCGTAGTCAGGACCGGAGTGGCAAGCCCCGGGCCGGAGCCCGGGGCCGCCAAAGGTCTATTCCGCCGCTTCGGCCAGGCCGCGCCGGGCGGCCCGGCTCACGGCACTCAACACCGCCGCCAGCGAGGCCGCGACGATGTTGGAATGGCGCCCCACCCCGAAGATCGACGCACCCTCGCCCACCTGCACTTCCATGTAAGCGGCGGCGGCGGCATCGGCCCCCATGCCCAGGGTGTGCTCGCGGTAGTCGATCACCTTCACCGAGATCCCCAGGTCGCGCTTCAGGGCATCGCAGAAGGCGTCTATGGGCCCGTTGCCCTTGCCACGGATGGTGCGGCGCTGGCCGCCCCGTTCCAGCACCGCGGTCAGCGAGCGCAGTTCGGAAGCATGGGTGTCGGGCACCGTGGTGTGTTCCACGAACGACCAGTCATCCACATGGGCGCCCAGGTATTCGGTTTCGAACAGCCGCCAGATCTCAGACGAGGTCAGCTCCTTGCCGGTGGCGTCGGCCGCTTCCTGCACCACCTGGCTGAAGTCGATCTGCAGCCGGCGCGGCAGGTGGAAGCCGAAATCGGTTTCCATCACATAGGCCACGCCGCCCTTGCCGGACTGGCTGTTGATGCGGATCACCGCCTCGTAGGTGCGGCCCAGATCGTTGGGATCGATGGGCAGGTAGGGCACGTCCCAGGCCGGGGAGTTGGCCTGGCGCATCGCCCCCAGCCCCTTCTTGATGGCGTCCTGGTGGGAGCCGGAAAAGGCGGTGAACACCAGCTCGCCCGCATAGGGGTGGCGCGGGTGCACCGGCAGCTGGGTGCAGAACTCGCTCATCCGCACCAGGCCGTTGATGTCGTGCAGGTCCAGGCCCGGATCGACGCCCTGGGTGTGCAGGTTCAGCGCCAGGGTGACGATGTCGACGTTGCCGGTGCGCTCACCGTTGCCGAAGAGCGTGCCTTCCACCCGGTCGGCCCCGGCCATCTGCGCCAGTTCCGCCGCCGCCACGCCGGTGCCGCGGTCGTTGTGGGGGTGCACCGACAGGATGATGCGGTCGCGCCCCTCAACGTTGCGCAGGAACCACTCGATCTGGTCGGCGTGGATGTTGGGCGTGGACATTTCCACCGTCGCCGGCAGGTTGATGATCGCCCGGTTTTCCGGCGTCGCCTGCCACACATCCAGCACCGCCTCGCAGATCTCCTTGGCGAAATCCAGCTCCGTGGCGGTGAAGCTTTCCGGCGAATACTGGTGGATGATCTTGGTCTCGCTCTGGGCGTCCGCCAGTTCCTTGATCAGCTTGGCGCCGGTGACGGCGATATCGACGATGCCCGCCCGGTCCATGCCGAAGACGACCCGGCGCTGGGTTTCGGAGGTGGAGTTGTACAGGTGGACGATCGCCGCCTTGGCCCCCTTGATCGCCTCGAAAGTGCGGCGGATCAGCGGCTCGCGCGACTGGGTCAGCACCTGGATCACCACGCCGTCGGGGATCAGGTCGTTTTCGATCAGCATGCGCGTGAAGTCGAAATCGGTCTGCGAGGCGGCGGGGAAGCCCACCTCGATTTCCTTGAAGCCCATCTCCACCAGGGCCTTGAACATGCGCAGCTTGCGCTCCGGCCCCATGGGTTCGATCAGGGCCTGATTGCCGTCGCGCAGGTCGACGCTGCACCAGATCGGCGGCTTGGTGATGGCGCGGCTGGGCCATTGCCGGTCGGGCAGGTCGATCTGGGGGAACGGTCGGTACTTCTCAGCGCTGTTCATCGTCATCGTCTGCTTCCTTCGTCTGGGCCGGCGCGCCGCGCCACCCTCCGGTGGGGCACGCTGCGGTCCGTCATGTCAGTGAATACGGGATCGGGGCGGTATACGGCCGTCGGTCAGCCCAACAGGATCCGACGACCGCCGATAAGTCGCGGAAGGAGCAGCAGATCGAGGCGCAGGGCGCCGATCATCATCTCAGGTCCGTTAATGGCGATGGGGCGTTCCATCCGCTTTCGCCTGACCAGTTCCACGCTGCCGATGCACCACATTGGTGCGACAAGACTGTAAAAGCCATTAATGCGCGCTGCGGGTCAAGACAATTGGCGCCGTCCGGCGATGCAGAGCGGCCATCCCGCGCACCCCCCGTCTTCACCCCTGCCGGGCATTGCGGCCCGCGCCGCGAGCGGGCATATCGATTTGATTGTCTGGGAAACGAAGGTCGCGACGAGGGGGCCGGCATGGCTGACAAACAACTGCTTCACCTGGTGCTGGGCGGCGAACTGACCCACCCGCAGTCGGTCGAGTTCGCCGATCTCACCAAGCTCGACATCGTCGGCGTCTTCCCCGACTACGCCTCGGCCTACGAGGCGTGGCGGGCCAAGGCCAACGCCACCATCGACGACGCCCATATGCGCTACTTCGTGGTGCACCTGCACCGCCTGCTCGACCCGTCGACCGACAAGCCGAAGGACTAGGGTCCCGCAGTCACGGTCCACACCGCCACCCGGCCAGCCAACGACAGTGGGCTGATTGGGCGGCCGGGTGGGGTGGGGGCCGGTGCCGTTAGAACGCCAATGGCTCAGGGCGCCTTGCCGGCGGCCAGCAGCGCCTCGAAGTCGTCCAGCAGCGGCTCCAGCTCGCCGATCCCGCCGATCACCGCATGGGCCCCGGCCGCCGTCAGCTCCGCCGTCGCCTGGGCAAGCCGGGCGGCCTTGGCATCGGCGTCCAGCGCCGCATAGTCCGCTTCCGACAGGCCGACGGCATTGCCCGTCGCCGCCACACCGACGGTCCAGGCCCCGGCGGCCAGCCCGGCGGTGATGCCCGGCAGGGTGTCGTCCACCACCACGCAGGCCGCCGCCGGCCACACCGCCAGGTCGATCATCGCCCGCCAGTTCATCAGCGGGCTCGGCCGGCCCACCGGCGTTTCCCCCGCCGCCACCACGGTATCCACCACCAACCCGTGGGCGGCTGCGGCCGGCAGCAGGGCGTCCACCACCTCGCGCGAATAGCCGGTGGTGGAGCCGATCTTCAGGCCGCGGCCGCGCGCCGCCGCCAGCATCGCCAGCGCCCCCGGCACCGGGGTGGCGAAGGCGCCCACCACCGCGATCTGCAGCGGCAGGAAGGCATCGTAGAGCCGGTCGATATCGGCCTCGCCCGCCGGCGCGCCGTGCGCCGCCTGCCAGCGCCTGGCCACCTCCGGCATGGCCAGCAGGGCTTCGATGTGGTCGCGCTTGGGCAGGCCCATGGGCCGCCGCGCCTCCGCCGCGGTGAGGGCGACATCGAAGGCCGCGAAGGCATCGATGAACACCTGCACCGGGGCCAGCGAGCCGTGGTCGACGATGGTGCCGGCCCAGTCGACGATCAGCGCCTTGAGCGGGCCGGTGTAGCGGGCGGCCGCAGCGGTCATGGCATCACCATGTCGGTCTCGGAGGAGGCATCGTCGGCCGGCGCGGTGTCGGCGATCCCCAGCTCGTCCAGGGTCGAGGCCACCGCGGCCACCAGCCGGTCCATATCCCCCGGCCCGATGGAGCCGATGCAGCCGATGCGGAAGCTGTCCACCTTGGTGGTCTTGCCGGGATAGATGATGAAGCCGCGCGCCTTCAGCGCCCGGTAGACATCGGCAAAGCGGTAGTTGGGATCGCGCGGGGAAAGGAAGGTCACGATGATCGGCGCCTGGATCACGTGGTCCAGCAGGCTGATGAAGCCCAGCTCCGCCATGCCTTCCAGCAGGTGGCGGCAGTTGTCGCGGTAGCGCGCCAGGCGGGCCGCCCGGCCGCCTTCCGCCTCGAAGCGCGCCATCGCCACGTCGAGGGCCGCGATCACATGGGTGGGCGGGGTGTAGCGGTACTGGCCGGTGGCGCGCATGTAGGCCCACTGGTCATGGAGATCGAGGCTAAGGGAGTGGGCATTGCCCTTGGCCGCGTCCAGCTCCGCCTTGTCGCACAGCACGAAGCCCAGCCCCGGCACCCCTTCCAGGCACTTGTTGGCCGATGCCACAACGGCCGCCGCCGGCATCCACGCCAGGTCGATGGGCAGGGCGGCAAAGGTGCTCATGGCATCGACGATCAGCTTGCGCCCGGCCTCTGCGGTAACGCGGGCCAGCTCGTCCAGCGGGTTGAGGATACCGGTGCTGGTTTCGCAATGGATCACGCCGACATGGGTGATCGCCGGATCGGCGGCCAGCCGGCGCGCCAGCTCCGCCGGATCGGGCGGCGTGTCCTCCGCCGTCTCGTAGGTGTCGACCGCGCGGCCCATGGTGGCGGTCAGCTTCACCATGCGGTGGCCGTAGGCGCCGTTCACCAGCACCAGCAGCTTGCCGCTGCGCGGCATCAGCGTGCCGATGGCCGCTTCCACCGCCGCGGTGCCGCAGCCCTGCATGGGCACGCAGACATGGCCCGTGCCGCCGCCGATGGCTTCCAGGTGCCGGCAGACGCGCTGGTTGAGTTCGCGGAAGTCGTCGTCCCACGACCCCCAGTCCACCAGCATGGCGCGGCGGGTTTCCGGTGCGGTGGTCAGCGGACCCGGCGTCAGCAGGATGGGCGGGGCAGTCATTGGCGGGCACCTTTCCAGATTGTCTGCCCGGCGGGGCCAAGGCGGTGGTTGACCAGCGTGCGGTCGGCGTGGAGCTGGCGCCGGCTGAGCAGCCGCTGGGCGTAGCTGAGCACGGTGGCCGCCATCTCCGGCCGCTGGGCCAGGTTCTCCCGCTCGCCGGGATCGGCTTGCAGGTCGAAGAACAGCGGCGGCAGGGCGGTGAAGTGCACGTATTTGCCGGCTTCGTCGCGCAGGACCGAAAAGCTGCACTGGTCCGGCGTCAGGCCGAGCGCGGTTTCCGCCGCCAGGGTTTCCGGGTCGCGGAAATCGCACTCCCAGAACACCTCCTTGCGCCAGCCGTCCGGCGTGTCGCCCGCCAGGAACGGCACCAGCGAACAGCCGTCCATCTCCTGCGGCACGTCGAGGCCCAGGGCATCGAGGATGGTCGGCACCACGTCCACCGCTTCGGTGAAGGCCGCCACCTGGCGGCCGCGGCCGCCGGCCTGGCCGGGTGCCCGCACCATCAGCGGGATGTGGAAGGAGGGGTCGTAAGGGCTCACCTTGCCGAACAGGTGATGGTCGCCGAGCTGCTCGCCATGGTCGGTGGTGAACACCACCAGCGTGCGCTCCCACTGGCCGCTGTCCTTGAGGAAGCCGAACACGCGGCCGAGGTGGTGGTCCACCTCCGTCATCAGCCCGTAGTAGGTGGCCCGCGCCTGGCGCTGGTCGGCCTCGTCGGCGGCACTGGCCGGGCCATCGCCATCGGGGAAGAAGCTGCGCCGCGGCAGGTAGTCCATCAGCCAGGCGACGAAGGGGTGCTGGGCTGCCTGGTCGGCCCGGCTGGCCGCCCGCACCGGGGCCGGCACCGCGTCGGGGTCGTACATCGCGTTGTAGGGTTCCGGCGCCACCCAGGGCGGGTGCGGGCGCAGCAGCGACAGGTGGAGGAACCAGCGCTCCTCTTGGCGCACCGACAGCCAGGCGAGCGCCTGGTTGACCATGAAGGCGGTGTCGGAATGCTCCGCGTCGTAGACCGGCGGATCGAAGGTGGCGCCGCGGCCGGGCGTGCGCCCGCGCGGGCGGTAGACGTCGTGCATGCCCGCGTAGCGGCCGAAGCCTTCCGCCGCCAGCCAGGCCCGCCACGGCGCCATATCCTCCTGCACCCACAGCCCCGGCGTGATGCCGGGCAGCAGCCCTTCATAGGTGTGCAGCATGGGATCGTCGCCGGCCAGCGTGCGCGGATCGGCCGAGGTGTCGGTGTAGCCGAACAGCGTGGGGTCGTAGCCGGCCTTGCGCACCTCCCGCGCCAGATTGGTGAAGCGGTCGTTGAGCGGCGTGCCGTTGCCCACCGAACGGTGGGTCATCAGGTAGCGG
This sequence comes from Rhodospirillaceae bacterium, assembly GCA_020425485.1. Taxonomy (GTDB): domain Bacteria; phylum Pseudomonadota; class Alphaproteobacteria; order DSM-16000; family Inquilinaceae; genus JACKIH01. Next base: position 13,122 of record JAGQRL010000105.1, on the reverse strand, counting down.
CCGGTGTGCAGGCAGGCGCGCGCCGGGCCGCAGGGCACCGCCTGGGTGAAGTGGTGGCGGAACAGGGTGGCTTCGGCGGCAAAGGCATCCAGGTTCGGCGTCGCCACCATGGGGTGGCCGAGCGTGCCCAGGCAATCGGCCCGCCACTGATCGGCGGTGATGAACAGCACGTTGAGGTCGGCGCCGGGCATGGGAGGCAGCAGGGCTGGTGGACAGGGCGGGCAACCATAGCCGAAGCCCGCCTATAGGTGCCTTAAGCTTTAATGACAACGTTTCCGGAACAGGCCGCCACCGCAGGCCTGCTCTGCCTTGCTCTGCCTTGCCCTGGCGCCCGCCGCAGCCTTGCCGGGGCGGGCCGCCACTCCTATACCTGCCGCGCCATGCTCGCCGCCTTGGGTTCCCGCCGCGTCTGGGCCTTCGCGGCCGCCCTGCTCGTCGCCGGGGCGGCGCTCTACGGCCTGGGCTCCATCCGCCATCCGCCGGAAGGGCCGCGCGCCGGCATCGTGGTCTCCCCGCCGGCGGTGCATCCCCGCGCCCCATCGGGCCTTCACGACGCCATCCGCGTCGGCACCTTCAACATCCGCCGCGCCCGCGGCCGCGACGGCATCGGCGAGTCGTGGCGCACCACCGTGTGCATGGCCGGGCTCGACCTGCTGGCGCTGCAGGAGGTGGACGGCGGCACCCCGCTCGACACCGGGGTGGACCAGGCCCGCATGTTCGGCCGCTGGCTCGGGCTGCACAGCCTCTATGCCGCCGCCGAACGCCAGTTCTGGCACGACCATTTCGGCAACGCGCTGTTGAGTGCGGCCCCGGTGCAGCAGTGGGTCAACATCGCCCTGCCGCGCCACGACGGGCCCTCCTACCGCAGCCTGCTGATGGCCCGCATGGAGCTGCTGGGCCGGCCGGTGACGGTGATGGTGACCCATGTGGACCGGCGCGGCGACCGTCCGGACCAGCTTGCCGCGGTGCTCGACCAGTTCCGCCGGGCCGAAGCGCCGGTGCTGCTGCTGGGCGACCTCAACACCTCGGCCCTGGCGCCGGAGATTGCGGCCATCGTCACCGATCCCGACATCGTGGCGGTGAACAACGGTGTGGACTGGGTGATCGCCCGCGGCTTCACCGCCGGCGCCACCACCCTGTGCGATGTGGGCGGCAGTGATCACGCCCGCCTCGCCGTCGACCTCACCTTTGCGGACGCGCCATGAGCGCGGCCAACAACAACGACAGGGCGGCGGGGCGCCCCGGCATCCTGGTGGTGGCCCCGGCCTGGGTGGGCGACATGGTGATGGCCCACAGCCTGATCCAGGTGCTGCGCGCCGACCGGCCGGCGGCCCGCATCACCCTGCTGGCCCCGCCGGCCACCCTGCCGCTGGCCGCCTTCATGGCAGAGGTGGATGGCGGCGTGGAACAGCCGGTGGGCCGCGGCCGGTTGGGGCTGGCGGACCGCTGGCGGCTCGGCCGCAGCCTGCGCGCCGCCCGCCACGACTGGGCGATCCTGCTGCCCAACTCCCTGAAGTCCGCCCTGGCGCCATGGTGGGCCGGCATTCCCCGGCGCACCGGCTACCGCCGCGAGGGCCGCAGCGTGCTGCTGACCGATCCGCGCCGGCTCGATAAGCAGCGCCTGCCGCGCACGGTGGACCGCTTCGTGGCGCTGGGCCGGCCGGCCAATGCGGCGCCCGGCGAGGTGCCGTGGCCGCGGCTGACGGTGCCGGCGGGGGCGGCCGAGGAGGCGCAGACCGCCCTCCACCTGGCCGCCCCGGCCGACCCGCTGCTGGTGCTGTGCCCCGGTGCCGAATACGGCCCCGCCAAGCGCTGGCCGCCGGCGTCCTTCGCCGCCGTCGCCGCCCATCACCGGCGGGTCACCGGCGGCGCTGTGTGGGTGCTGGGCGGCCCCGGCGACCGCGACGCGGCCGACGCCGTGGCCGCAGCGGTGCCCGGTGCCGTGTCTCTCGCCGGCCGCACCACGCTCGCTCAGGCGGTGGCGCTGATGAGCCTGGCCCACGCGGTGGTGACCAACGATTCCGGGCTGATGCACGTTGCCGCGGCACTGGACCGGCCCCTGGTCGGCGTGTTCGGATCGTCGAGCCCGGAGATGACGCCGCCGCTGTCCCACCGTGCCCGCGTGGTGTCCCTCGGTCTGGCGTGCAGCCCATGCTTTGAACGGGTGTGCCCGCTCGGCCATACCGATTGCCTCAACCGCCTCGATCCCCAGCGGGTGATCGCGGCCCTGCCCGGAAGCTGATCAGAGGACCGTCCGCCCCGATGCGCGTGCTGCTGGTGAAAACCTCCTCGATCGGCGACGTGATCCACGCCCTGCCGGCGGTGACGGACGCGGCGCGCGCCCATCCCGGCCTCAAGGTCGACTGGGTGGTGGAGGAAGCCCTGGCGCCCATCCCGTCCTGGCATCCGGCGGTGGACCGGGTGATCCCCGCCGCCGTCCGGCGCTGGCGGCGCACGCCCTTGAAGGCCCTGCTGTCGGGCGAACCGTCTGCCTTTCGCCGCCACCTGCGCGCGGCCCGCTACGATGCCGTGGTGGACGCCCAGGGCCTTTACAAGAGTGCGGTGCTCGCCCGCCTGGCCAACGGCCCGCGCCACGGGCTCGACCGGCGCTCGGCGCGCGAGCCGATGGCGTCTTGGCTGATGCGCCATCGCCACGCCGTACCCACCGGCCAGCACGCCATCCTGCGGGTGCGCCAGCTCATGGCCGCGGCCCTGGGCTACGAGGTGGCGGCGGACAGCCTGCCGGACTATGGGCTCGACCGTACGGGCTTCGCCCCGCCCGCCTTGCTGCCCCAGCCCTATACGGTGCTGATCCACGGCACCGCCTGGCCCACCAAGCGCTGGTCCGTGGCGCGCTGGCGTGCGGCGGCGGCGGCGGCGATCGCCGGCGGCCACGCCGTCGCCCTGCCCTTCGCGGCGAAGGAGGATGCCACCCGCGCCCACGCCATCGCCGAAGGGCTGGAGGGCGCCCACCCGGTGTTCACGCCGGGGCTGGACGATGCCGCCGCGGTGATCGCCAATGCCGTGGCGGCTATCGCCGTGGATACCGGGCTGGCCCATCTGGCCGCCGCCTTCGGCGTGCCCACCCTAACCCTCTACGGCGCCACCGATCCGGCCCTCACCGGCACCCTGGGCGCTGCCCAGGCCACCTGGTCGTCCACGCTGGCCTGCGCACCCTGCCGGCGGCGCTCCTGCCGGGTGGCGCCGGACCCGCTGGCGCCGCCGCCCTGCCTGGAGGAGCTGGACGGTCCCGCCGCCTGGGCCGAGGCGATGGCCCTGGTGCCGGCCGCCGGGGGTACGCCTTGAAGCTGGCGCTTGCCATCTTCGCCATGTTTCCCGATGGCGGGCTGCAACGGGACTTCGCCACCATCGCCCGCCGCCTGGCCGATGCCGGGCACGAGGTGCACGCCGTCGCCACCTCCTGGGAAGGGCCGCGGCCGGACGGCGTGGCGGTGCATCTGCTGCCCGTGCGCGGCCGCTCCAACCACGGCCGCATGGCCGGCTTCGGCCGCGCCCTGGCGGACTGGCGGGCGGCCCATAGGCCCGATGCGTTGACCGGCTTCAACCGCCTGCCGGGCCTCGACATCCACTATTGCGGCGACGTCTCGTTCATCGAACAGGCGGGCGACCGCGGCCCGCTTTACCGGATGACGCCGCGCTACCGCACCTATGCCGCCCTGGAGTGCGCGGTGTTCGCGCCCGCCTCTGGCACCGAGATCCTGGCGCTCTCCCAACGCACGGCAGACGGCTACCGCAAGCTCCACGGCACGCCGGAGGCGCGCTTCCACCTGCTGCCGCCGGGCATCGACCCGAGCCGTAAGCGGCCCAAGGACGCCGCGGCGCGCGGCAAGATCTTCCGTTCCGGCCTCGGCATTCCACCGGGCGCCCCACTGGTGCTGGCCATCGGCGCGCGCATGGACACCAAGGGGGTCGACCGCACGCTGGAAGCGGTGGCGGCGATGGCCGCGGGCGGCGGGCCGCAGGCGCATCTGCTGGTGCTGGGCCGCGGCGATATCGCCACCATCCACAAGCGGGCGGTGCGCCTGGGGCTGTACGGCCGCGTCTACCTGCCCGGCCCGCGCTCCGACGTGCTGGACGCGCTGTGCGCTGCCGATGCCCTGGCCCATCCGGCACGGCGGGAAAACACCGGTGGCGCCATCCTGGAAGCGATCGTCGCCGGGCTGCCGGTGGTGGCCACCGCCAATTGCGGGTTCGCCGAGCACATCGCCCGTGCCGATGCCGGCGTGGTGCTGGACGAACCGTTCGACCAGATGGCCTTTGCCAGCGCCCTGGCCCGCGCGCTCAGGGGGCCGGACCACACCCGCTGGTCGGCCGCCGGCGTGATCTACGGCCGCACCGAGGACCTCTATTCCGGGCTCGACACCGCAGCCCTGAAGATCGCCGAGCTGGCGGAGGCCCGCCGGTGATCGTGCTCGACCCCGAGTTCGCCGCCCTGCTGGCGCCCGATGCGCGCAGCCTGGAAGGGCTGATGGCGCTGAACGGTGCCGCCCTGCGCGATGTGGACGGCCGCCGCACCTTCCGCATCGAACTGGGCGGCCGCGGCTTCTACGTGAAGCAGCACAGCGGCGTCGGCTGGCGGCACATCGCCAAGTCGCTGAGCGGCCTGCGGTCACCCGTGCTGGGCGCGCGCACCGAATGGCAGGCGCTGGCCCGCCTGGCCGAGCTTGGCATCGCCGCTCCCCGGCCGGTGGCCTTCGCCGAGGCGGGGGCGAACCCGGCCGGCCGCCGCTCTGTCCTGGTGATGACGGAAATTGCCCCGGCGATTTCCCTGGAAGACATCGCCCTCGGCCGCGTTCCCCTGCCCGGCCTGACGGAGAGGCGTGCACTGATCGCCGAGGTGGCCGGCATTGCGCGCACGCTGCACGGCGCCGGCATCAACCACCGCGATCTCTATCTCTGCCACTTCCTGATGCCGGTGGACGCGGACGGCCGGCGCAGCGGCCCGCTGGCACTGATCGACCTGCACCGCGCCCAGATGCGCGCCCGGGTGCCCGCGCGCTGGCTGGTGAAGGACCTGTCCGCCCTGATCTTTTCCGCCGCCCCGCTCGCCCTCAGCCGGGCCGACCGGCTGCGCTTCCTCGCCGCCTACGAAGGCAAACCATGGCGCCACGTGCCGGCCGAGCGGCGGCGGCTGTGGGCGGCGGCGGCGGCCAAGGCGGCACGCCTGACCCGCCGTCTCGGCGGACCTGCCACCGGCGACACCGCCGCCGGTTGACGCCCCGCCGGGGCTGGCCTAGTGCAGGCTCGATCCCGTTCGAGCCCAGGACACGTCCATGTCTCCCCTTCGCGTCGCCGTCATCGGTGCCGGCTTCTTCGGCAGCCGCCATGTGCAGAACTACGCCGCACTTGAGGGGGCGGAGCTGGTGGCGGTGTGCGACGCCGACCGCGCCATGGCCGAAGCGGCGACCGGGCGCTATGGCGGCGAGGCCATCGCCGACCCCGAAACGCTGCTCGGCCGCGTCGATGCCGTGTCCATCGCCACGCCGACGGCAAGCCACCACCCGCTCGGCCGGATGTTCCTGGATGCCGGCATCGGCGTGCTGGTGGAAAAGCCGATGACCCGCACGCTGGCAGAGGCCGACGACCTGATCGCGGCGGCCGCGCGCTCAGGCGCGGTGTTGCAGACCGGCCATCTGGAACGCTTCAACGGCGCCTATGCAGAGGTGTGCGCCCAGGCCCGGTCGCCGCGCCTGATCGTCGCCCGGCGGATCGCCCCCTTCCGGCCGCGCGGCACCGATGTCAGCGTGGTGCTGGACCTGATGATCCACGACATCGACCTGGTGCTGGCGCTGGCCGGCTCCGCACCCGAAGAGGTGTCGGCCATCGGCGGGTCGGTGTTCAGCCCCACCGACGATTTCGCCCAGGCCACCTTGCGCTTTGCCGGCGGCTGCACCGCATCCATCACCGCCAGCCGGGTGGCCACGGTGACGGAACGGGTGCTCAGCGTGCACACCGACGACCGGGTGATGACCGCCGATCTCGGCACCAGCAAGCTGCAGATCGCCCACCGCGACACCGCCGGCGATGCCGCCGAGGCTGAGGTGGTGACCGACGAGCACGCCTTCACCCACGGCAACACGCTGGCCCGCCAGCTTGAAAGCTTCCTCGCCGCCGTGCGCGGCGAGGCGCCGGTGGTGGTGGACGGCAAGGCCGGGCGCGCCGCCCTGGATGTGGCGCTGGCCATCATCGCCCGCATCGCCGAGGGCAATCGCCTGTGACGGCGGCCGGCCCCGCCGTCTCCATCGTCATCGTCAACTACCGCACGCCGGACCTGACGCGGCTCTGCCTGCGCCTGATCCGCAAGCATACCGACCCCGGCCGCGCCAGGGTGATCGTGGTGGACAACGCGTCCGGCGATGCCAGCACGGACTATCTGCGCAGCCTCGACTGGATTACCCTGATCGAGCGCACCCCGGAGCCCGGCGAACCGGTGGCGATCAACCACGGCCGCGCCGTCGATCTGGCGCTGGCGCAGGTGGACACGCCGTTCGCCCTGCTGATCCACACCGATACCTTCGTGCGCCATGCCGGCTGGCTGGACCTGCTGATGGCCCCCATGGCCGACCCCAAGGTGGGCGGCGTGGGCTCGTGGAAGCTCGACCTGCGGCCGGCCTGGCAGCGCAGCTTCAAGCGAGCGGAACGCGCGGTGCAGCGTGTGGTGTTCCCGCTCATCGGCAAGGGCTACGGCCATATCGAGGGGCTGGGGGAGAACTACTACTACCTGCGCAGCCACTGCGCGCTCTACCGCATGGCGCCGCTGCGTCAGCTCGGCCTCGGCATGGTCGACGACACCTCCGGCCTGCCGCCCGGCAAGCGCCTGCACCGGCAGATGGAGGAGGCCGGCTGGACCATGGTGTTCCTGCCGCCCCGCCAGCTCATGCGGGCGGTGATCCACGCCGACCACGCCACCATGATCCTCAACCCCGAGCTGGGCATGAAGGCGGGCAGCCGGGCACGCGGGCTGAAGCGCCTGCAACGGGTGATGGACGAGCTGGGAGCCACGGCCATCCTGGCCGACGAGAGCTTGGATCGGTGAAGTCGAGCCGGGCCTAGTCGACCGCCCTTACCGCCAGCACGGCGTTCAGGCCGCCGAAGGCGAAGGAGTTGGACAGCACCGTGCGCACGGCGGCCGGGCGCGCCTGGTTGGGCACGTAGTCCAGATCGCAGTCCGGGTCCGGCTCCAGATAGTTGGCGGTGGGCGGGATCACCTGGTCGGTGATCGCCCGCACCGCTGCCACCAGCTCCAAGGCACCGGCGCCGCCCAGGGCATGGCCGTGCACCCCCTTGGTGGAGCTGACCGGCACCTTGTCCGCCGCCGCCCCCAGCGCCCGGCGGATGGCGCGCGTCTCCGTCACGTCGTTGGCGGCCGTGCCGGTGCCGTGGGCGTTGATGTAGTCGATCTCCTCCGGCGCCAGGCCGGCATCTTCCAGCGCGCCGGTGATGGCCGCCGCCGCCCCTTCCTCGGAGGGAAAGACGATGTCGCCGGCATCGGAACTCATGCCCATGCCCGCCAGTTCGGCATAGATCTTCGCCCCGCGGGCGCGGGCATCCTCCAGGCGCTCCAGCACGAACACGCCCGCCCCTTCGCCCAGCAGCATGCCGCGGCGCTTGTGGCTGAAGGGCCGGCAGACATCGGGCGTCATCACGCGCAAGGCCTCCCAGCCGCGAATCGTGCCGTAGGTGAGGCAGGCTTCGGTGCCGCCGGTGACCGCCGCCCGCGCGCGGCCGGTGCGGATCATCCAGAAGGCTTCGCCGATGGCGTGGTTGGCCGACGAACACGCACTGGAGATCATGAAGGCCGGCCCCATGATCTTGGCATCCATGGTGACATGGCTGGCCGCGGCACTGACCATCAGGCGCGGTACCGTCAGCGGCATCACCCGGCGGTTGCCTTCGCCGTAGAGGCGCCAGAACTGGTTATCCAGCGTGTTCATGCCGCCGGCACCGGTGCCCAGCACCACGGCGGTGCGGCGCATCAGCTCGCTGTCCAGCTCCAAGGCACTGTCGGCCAGCGCCTGGCGGGCAGCATACACGGCGAACTGCGACACCCGGTCGAGCAGGTTGAGCTGGCGTTCGGGGAAGTGGCTGGCCGGGTCGAAGTCCTTGACCTCGGCGCAAACCTTGATGTTGAGGCGCGCCGGATCGACCTGGCGAATGGTTTCGACGCCCGACCGGCCGTCGCGGCAGGCCTGCCAGTGGCTGTCGGCGTCGTGGCCCAGGCCCGAGATGCAGCCCATCCCGGTGATGGCCACACGGTGCAGGGCCGGGCTCATGCCGATTCCGCGCTCTGGTCCTGCTTTTCTGCGATCAGGAGCTTCACGCCTTCAACGACGTCGCGCAGGTTGTCGAGTTTGAAGCTCTCGTCTTCCTGCGGCACGTAGACATCGAACTCGTCCTCAATGGCGAAGATGATCTGTACAAGATCGAGGGATTCGACTTCCGAAAGCTCTGTGTCCAGCGACAGGCTTGCCCGCTCCCGGCGCGTCTCCCGCGCGACGATCTCCATGATCTTATCTTCAATATCTGTCATGTCGTACCAGTCTCTCGCCAATCGGTGATCTGCCGATGCTTGCCCCGGGAGCGCCGCGGCCGGACTTGTTGCATGTATCGGAAATGGCCTGGGTAATCCAGCACCGAGCGCGAAGGGGCGGCTGCAAATCAGGTATTGGGCCGATGCGCCCCCAGGGTCCCCACTCAACTACCCCATGCGCCATGGCCGTGCGGCAATTGAGTCTCGACCCTAGTCCCCCGGGGACTCGTCCGGGGTCGGCTTCGCCTCAAGCTCCGCCAGTTTTTGCTTGAGCCCGCGGATATCCCCCTGCAGGCGCTGGCCGCGGCGCAGGAACAGAAGCTCCTGAATATACTCTGCCCGCGGCAGCGCCGGTGTGCCGCTGTACATCATGCCGTTGGGGATGTCGGTGCCGACACCGGAGGCGGCCAGCACCACCACATCCGAACCGATGGTCTTGTGGTCGGCCACCCCCACGCCGCCGCCGAGCACGCTGCGGTCGCCGATCACCACACTGCCGGAAAGGCCGCAGTGGCCCGCCACCATGCAGTTTTCCCCGATGCGGACGTTGTGGGCGACCTGCACCAGGTTATCGATCTTGGTGTTCCGGCCGATGCGGGTTTCGGCCAGCGTGCCGCGGTCCACCGTGGTGCAGGCGCCGATCTCCACGTCGTCCTCCAGCACCACGGTCCCCAGCGATGCGATGCGGTGGATGCCTTCGTTGCTGCCGGAGGTTTCGCTGTGCTCCAGGGCGTTGCTTTCGCGGGCGCGCTCCACCGTGCTCACCTCCTCGGTGACATAGCTGAAGCCATCGCTGCCGATCACGCAGTTGGGCTGCAGGATCACCCGGTCGCCGATGCGCACCCGATCGCCGATGCGCACGCCGGCGGCGAAGCGGCAGCCGCTGCCCACGGTGACGTCGGCGCCGATGGTCACTTGGCCCGCCACCAGCGTTTCCGCGCCGATCTGCGTGCCGTCGCCGATCACCGCCAGGGGGCCGATCCTCACCCCCTCGCCCAGCACCACGCCTTCGCCGAGCACCGCACTGGGGTGGACCCCCGGCGCCAGGGCCGGCGGCTGTTCGAAGGCTTCGGCCAGGCCGGCCATCGCCAGGCGCGGCCGGTCGAGCAGCAGCCAGGCGGCCACGCCGCCGGCGGAGAGCTTGGCGCGCAGCCCCCGCGGCACCGCGGCGGCACGCGCGGCACTGGTGGCCAGCGCGGCGACCCCCGTGGCGTCCAGCACCAGGGCAAGATCGTCGGTGCCGGCGGTGGCCGGGTGGGCGAGGCCGCGGACCACGAGTGCGCCGTCGCCCTCCACCTCTGCGCCGACCCGTTCGGCTAGCTGCTGGAGGGAGTGGGAAAGTGCGGCCGCCATGGGGACACATCCGTGGACATCGAGGAAAGGAATGCCCGGTTCACCCGGAGTTTACTGGCCACGCAGGCTAGCAGACGTACCTTGGGGGGCCAACGTTCTGTCTGTGCCCGCCCGCGGCGGACAGTCCGCTTGTTGCCGCCGTAGCCAAGGGCTATCACCCTGCCCATGGGACGCCTGACCCTCTATTTCCTGTCGCAGCTCGGCAAGGCCGCAGGGTTCGCCACCCTGGTGCTGGTGCTGGTGGGCTGCTCCCTCTACTCCCAGCGCTACCTGGGCGACATCATCGAGCACGGCCTGCCGCTCACCGTATTCGGCCAGCTCGTGGTGTTCATGGTGCCGACCATGCTGGTGATCATGCTGCCGATCACCCTGGCCGGCAGCGTGCTGTTCATCTACGGCAAGCTGACCGAGGACAGCGAGGTGACCGTCGCCAAGGCGTGCGGCGTCAGCCAGCTCAAGCTGGCCGTGCCGGCGCTGATCGCCGCCCTGGTCGGCACCGCCATCAGCTACACCATGGCCTTCACCATGATCCCGCAGAGCATCCAGGTGTTCCGCGACGTGCGCCAGGAACTGCGCAACACGCGGGTGGACACGCTGCTGCAGGCCGGCGTGTTCAACGAGGTGGTGCCGGGCCTGACCATCTATTTCGCCGAACATTCCGACGACGGCGTGCTGTCGCACATCCTGATCCACGACCAGCGCAGCGACCAGCGGCCGACCACCGTGGTCGCCGCCCGCGCGGTGCTGGCGCAGACGCTCGACGCGCTGACGGTGCAGTTGCAGGACGGGCTGATCCAGCGGCAGGCCCCCGGCGAACAGGAGCTGTCGACCATCAATTTCGACGCCTACACCTTCGATGTGGACCTGGACGACCTGATCTCGTCGGGCAGCATGAACGACATCGCGGTGCAGGAGCTGCCCACCGAGGAGTTGCTGTGGCCGCCGCCGGAGATCGAGCCCGGCAGCACCGACTACCGCGAACGGCTCGCCGAAGGCCACCAGCGCATCGCCACGCCGCTGCTGTGCATCACGCTGACCTTGATCGCCACGGCCGGTGCTGTTGCCGGCACCCACCAGCGGCGCTTCCAGCGCAAGCGCTTCCTCACCGTCGGCGCCACCCTCGGCGTGCTGGTGATCCTCTATCACGGGGCGGTCATGGCGGCCCGCTCCAGTACGATGTTCATCCCCGCCTTCTACGCGCTGATGCTGGTGCCGGGGCTGTGCGCCCTGCTGGTGCTGTTGAACGCCGATGGACGCTTCCGCGGCTGGCGGAGCTTTCTTGGCCGCCATGTCGGCCGGCCGCGCCCGGCCTGACGGCAAGCGGCGGCGATCGCCGACCCAGCTAGGAGGCGCGGCCGGAAATGCGGGCTGCGAGATTGTCGACCCGGCCGATCCACGCCCAATCGGTCGGCTGTGCGGCAACCTGGGCGGCCAGCCAGCGGTCGATCCAGCAGGCAACCGCCAGCTCGTCGCTCTCGCTGGCCGTCGCCGGCAGGGCCAGCGGGGTGGCACCGGTCAGCACGAACCGCGCGCCGCCTTCGCGGGCCAGCCGCACCGGCAGCAGCACGGCGCCGCTGGCGCGCGCCAGGCGCACGGCAATGCGCAGCGGCAGGCCGGGTTCCTTGGTCTTGGACGGCATCGACACCTCGCCGGCCGTGCGCTCGTCCACCAGGATCCCCACCGCATTGCCCTCGCGCAGATGGGACACGGCATCGCGCAGGCCGCGCGGCCCCTTCTCCATCAGGGCGGTAACGAAGCGCCGGCGGATCCGCTTCAGGATCGCGTCGATCACCGGGTTCTTCTGCGGCCGGTAGAACACGCCGATGCGCAGCCCGATGCCGCTCGCCGTCACCAGCAACGCTTCCCAGTTGGAGAAATGCCCGCTGACCACGAGCACCGGCCGGCCCGAACGCAGGGCCGCCTCCAGCTCCTCCGACAGGTTGTTGCGCACCCGCCCGGCATCCCACAGCCGCTGCACGACGGCATATTCCGCGAGCGTGCGCCCCAGGTTCTTCACGGCCTCCCGCGCCCCGCGATGGGCCGCTTCGGCCGGCCAGCCGAGATCGATCAGCCTTGCTTCGATGTCGCGCACCATGCGCGGCACCAGCCGGCCCAGCAGCGATCCGCAGAAGCTGCCGAACGCCGACACCCAGTCGATGGGCATGCGCCGGCCGAGCGCCAGTGCGGCCCTCACCAGCCCGGCTTGCAGCGGGAAGATGAAATTGCGCTGGCGCCAGGCCCGGCGGCTGCGGCGGCGCGCCAGGCGGGCGAGGATTTCGGCTTCGCTCTCGGCGCCGGTGGGAGCGCGGCTCATGTGTCCCAGCGCCGGTGCGGCCACAGCCATTGTTCGGGCCGCGCGCGCACCCAGCGCTCGATGCAGCCGTTCACCTGGCCCATCAGCTCCTGCACCCGCTCCTCCCGGCTGCCCTCCTGCGGGATCTCCAGCGGCGGCTCGCAGGTGACGCGGAAGCGGGCGCGCTCCAGCCGTTCCACGCGCACCGGCACCACCAGGCAGTCGATCCGCGTGGCGATCTGGGCCAGCACCGTTCCGGTCAGCGCCGGCTTGCCGAACAGCGGCACCGGCACGCCGTAGGCGCGCTTCTGGTCGACCAGCATGGCGATCCGCCCGCCGGCACGCACCTCGCCCAGCACCGTCTGCACCGATTCCGCGCCGCGCACCACCAGGTCGACGCCGCAGGCTTCGCGGATCTCGCGGATGATGCGGTCGACAAAGCGGTTGTTGGGCGGCCGGTAGATCGCCTTGACCCGCAGGTTGTGGCGCGCGCCGAGCGCCGGCCCCACTTCCCAATGGCCGGTGTGGCCGCTGAAGAAGACGATGGGCAGCGGCTGCATCAGCACCGCTTCGGCGATCTCCACATTGCCGATCTCGATGCGGTCGCTCTGCGCCAGGCGGGTCAGGTGCGGGTATTCGGTGCCGATGCGGCCGAGATGCGCCCACATGTCCGACAGGATGCGCTCGCGCTCGGCCACCGTCTTCTCCGGGAAGGCGATGGCCAGGTTGGCGCGGGCGCGGGCCGAAGCGGTGCGCGCCAGCCGGCCGACGCGGCGGCCGCCCCACGCCCCCAGGTCCGAGGCGCGGTCCACCGGCAGCAGCCGCACCAGGAAGAACACGGTGTGGATGGCCCCGCCGATCAGCGGGTGCCACAGCCAGTAGCGGCGCCAAGCCGCCGAAAGGAAAGGTCTGCGCCGAGCCGCCA
>JAGQRL010000450.1 GCA_020425485.1 Rhodospirillaceae bacterium | reverse complement strand
CTGCAGGTTGCGCACCAGGCGCTGGGTGCCGGTGTGGCAGAAGCGGCAGGTGAGCGTGCAGCCCACCTGGCTGGAGATGCACAGCGTGCCGCGGTCTTCCTCCGGGATGTGCACGGTTTCGATCAGGTGGCCGTCGGCCAGCTTGAACAGCCATTTTCGGGTGCCATCGGCCGACACCTGGGCGCGTTCCACCTCCGGCCGGCCGACGCAGAAATGCTCCGTCAGCCGGGCGCGCAGCGGCTTGCCCAGATCGGTCATCTCCGCAAAGTCGGTGACGCCGCGGCGGTAGATCCAGCTCCAGAGCTGGCGGGCGCGGAACGCCGGCTCGCCCAGCGCCGCCATGGCCGCCGTCAATTCCGCACGGCTCAGGCCCACCAGATCGATGGGCCCATCCAGCCGTTCGTTCAGATCGAATACCGCCGCGTGGGCGCTCGCCCCCATGGTCCCGTTCTCCGCATCGGCGGTGCCGATGCCGGCCCGGCCGTCCTGTCCCGTGCTTGCCGCGCGCCGCGGGGCCTAGAGAGGTTCTAGAACCCGCACGCCTGGTCGATGGCCTCCAAGGTCGCGGTGAAGCCGAACAGGCTGTAGGTGTCCGTCGTCACGGTGCCGCGCGAGGAGGTGCCGCGCACCACCATATTGGCGCCCGCCCGCATCGCGGCAACGATCTGGTTGTCGGTGGCCGAGTCGCGCGCCCAGGCGGTCTCGCCATCGGTGAACAGCGAGAAGCTGTCGTTGCCCACCGTCACCGTCACTTCGCTGTCCGCCTGGAAGGTGTAGCCGGAAATGAAGCTGACGACGTTGCGGCTGCTTTCCGCCGGGCGGTGGGTGACCAGCACGAACACCTCGCCCCGCCGCGTGTAGTTGCCTTCCTCGCGAGTCGGCCGACTGGCCATGTAGCACACCGGGTTGCCGTTCTCGGTGAACTGGAAGGCATGCCAATCGCGATTCGTTTCCAGGTACTGCACTTCCTGGGCCGCGGCAGGCAGGGCCAGGCCGACCAGCAGGGCGACCATGGCGACTAGGCGGCAGGGATTGATCGACATCCTCGAACTCTCCAGCATTGGGATCGACACCACGGCGCGAGGGCGTCAATTCAGCACAGGTTGGCACGGTGCCACAATGCCGCGCGCATTGCGCCGGCAGCGCGCATTCCGTTCGCAGCTATCCGCCGTTTCTGGCGAGAATTTGGTTGGCGGCGTCGCTTCGCCCCGTGGGGCCGTCCACTCCGCCGCAGCCGGATTCGCGCGCGCCGACTGATCCACGCCTAGCCCCATTCCGTAACGCGATCAACTTGAGGAGATCGCATGCGCCTGGACCCCGGAGCGCCCGCCGGCCAGTGGCTTGTGGTGGCGTGTGCCATGCCGTTCAATGGCCCCATGCAGCGCGAGACGCATGGGAAGGCCCCCGACGAGGCCACCCTGAATGGCTGGATCACGGCGATCGCAGAGCGGCGGGACCGCGACGCGCTGGCCCTGCTGTTCGATCACTTCGGCCCGCGCATCAAGGCCTACCTGATGCGCCGCGGCGCCGACGAAGGCACGGCGGAAGAGGTGGTGCAGGAGGTGATGGTCACCCTGTGGCGCCGTGCGGAAACCTTCGATCCCGCCCGGGCCAGCGCCACCACCTGGGTGTTCACCATCGCCCGCAACAAGCGCATCGACCTGATCCGGCGGGAAAAGCGGCCGGCCCTCGACCCCGACGACCCGACGCTGCAGGAACCGCCGGACCGCAGTGCCGACCTCGCCCTGGAACTGCAGCAGGATGCCGAGCGGCTGCGCGCCGCCCTGCAAACCCTGCCGGAGGAGCAGCGCACCCTGCTCCACCACGCGTTTTTCGAAGACAAGGCGCACAGCGCCATCGCTGCCGAAACCGGGCTGCCGCTCGGCACCGTGAAATCCCGAATCCGCCTGGCCATGGCCAGGCTGCGCACCCAGCTACAGGACGCCTAGGCCCATGGCCTCTGAGCAAGCCGCGAAGCCCCGCCCCCGCTCGCATCTGAGCGACGACATCCTGACCGACTATGCCAGCGGTGCGGCCGACGAGGCGCTGGCCCTGCTGGTGGCTTCCCATCTCGACTACTGCCCCGCCTGCCGGGAGCGCCTGGTGGCGATCGAAGCGGTGGGCGGTGCCCTGCTGGAAAGCCTGGCGCCGGTGCCGCTGGAGCGCATCACCGTCGACAGCGTGCTGGCGCGCATCGAGGCGGAGGACACAGCCGGCGGCGACCCCGCGGGCGCCGGTGCGGAGGGTTTGTCGGACGGCGGCTGGCTGCCGGCCCCGCTGAAACCCTATGTGGACGGCATCCGGGCGGCCAGCACGGCGGATGTGGAGGCCTGGCCCTGGCAAGCGCTGGCGCGCGGGGCGGACATGATCGACCTGCCGGTATCCGGCCGCAGCTACACCGCCCTGCTGCTGCGCCTGCGCGCCGGCACCATCGGCCCCCGGCACGCCCACCGGGGCAACGAGTTGGTGCTGGTGATGTGCGGATCCTTCGCCGACGCCACCGGCACCTACCGCTGCGGCGACATCGCCTACAACGCCCCGGACTCCCAGCACTGCCCGGTGGCGGGGCGGGAGGAAGACTGCATCTGCCTGGTGGTGATGGATGCCCCCTTGCGGATGGCCGGCCGCCTGAGCCGCCTGGCCGACACCCTCTTGCGGCGCTGAGCCGGGTGGCGTTTCGCCTTTGGCGGAGTCGGTCCCGGCCCTCACCCCCGCCCGGCCACCCAAGCCATTGTAAACTATTGG
>JAGQRL010000104.1:5180-10413 GCA_020425485.1 Rhodospirillaceae bacterium | reverse complement strand
TGCTGGTGACCCACGAGATGGGCTTTGCGCGGGAAATCGCCGACCACATCTATTTCACCGACCATGGCCGGATTGTCGAACACGGCCCGCCGGCCGAGTTCTTCCAGTACGCGCAAGACCCGCGCACCAAGGAATTCCTCAGCCAGATTCTGTAGGCCGCGTGGGGCGGGTTTGTGCCCCGAAATCCCTTGAACCCGGCAGGGACCGCGGCGAACGGCACCGGTCACGTCGGTGCGGCCTAGTCCGTGGATCCCGCACAGGCCCCCGCCCGGCTCGCAACTCCTGCGAACCGCCGCGCTATGTAGAAAATTCCGTGTGCGACAAATTTGGCATAGGCGACTATCGGTCGATTAACGAATAGAATAGAGCGTTGGGTTCATTTTTAAATTTGCGTGCACAGCCGCGCCAAAGCGGATGGCCGAACGCCGATCGACCGGTCGGGGGCGTGCCGTTCAGAAGTCGCCGGGTAACTGCTGGGAGGCACTGATTTGAGTGCCGGTGCCGTGATTCGCCAAGCCATACGCGCCGTTTGGAAATACGTTATTTTGCTCGTCGCCGTCGGCATCGCGCTGACGTACTATTTCAATTGGCAATTTCGCGATATTTTCAATGAAGTAATGCTCGAAGAGCGCATCTTCGTGAATTTATCGGCGGAGGTGATGTCAAATATTCTTGATCATGCGGTCGTCGATGTCTGTATTCTCTCTAGGCAAAATGAACTCGATGAATTTATCAGAAGCGGAGATCAATATTATCTAGAACAGGCGCAAGACGAATATGCCGAAGTCATGCAGAATGCCCATGGCTATGGCCAGATCAGATATATCGATGAAAGCGGCATGGAACGCGTGCGCGTCGACTATGTAAACGGCGACTTGCACGCGGTTGAGGGAGAGGACCTGCAGGACAGAAGCGACCGAAACTATTTCCAGCAATCGATCAACCTGCATCCGGGCGAAGTGTTCATCTCGCCGCTCGACTTGAACATGGAAGGCGGCGCCGACCACGCGCAGGAACTGCCGACGATCCGGGTGGGCACGCCGGTGGAGGACGAGGATGGGCAGCCGCGCGGCATCGTGCTGATCAACGTCGATGCCTCGCCGATCCTGGAGGGGATCACCAATGCCAGCGCCCTGGCGCCGGGCGACGCGATGCTGATCAACACCGATGGATACTGGCTGCTGAGCCCGCACCCCGAGCAGGAATGGGGCTTCCTGTTCCCCGACCGGGCCGACCAGCAGATGGCCGTGCAGTTCCCGGAGATCTGGCAAGGCATGGCGGACCAGGGCACCGGGCGCATCGAAACCGATGACGGTGTGGTCACGTTCCGCCGCTTCAGCCCGCTGTCGGAAGTCCATGGATGCAGCGATCATGACTTGACGGATCCCCCGACCCTGATGGGGGCCGACTACGAGTGGATCGTCGCCTCGTGGCTGCCGCCCCGGGTGATCGATGCCAT
The DNA here is from genome assembly GCA_020425485.1 of Rhodospirillaceae bacterium. Taxonomy (GTDB): domain Bacteria; phylum Pseudomonadota; class Alphaproteobacteria; order DSM-16000; family Inquilinaceae; genus JACKIH01. The sequence continues at coordinate 8,954 of JAGQRL010000104.1, read as the reverse complement.
CGAGCGGGAGGTGCTTGTCGCCGAGCTGTGGATTGCGCTGCCCCTGCTTGTGTCGCTGCTGGGCGGCTTGCGGGCGGTCGACCTGTTCGTCCGGGAGCGGCGGGCCCACCACGCCGATCTGCTGGCGATGGCCCGGCGCGATGGCCTGACGAACCTGCCCAACCGCGTGACCCTGGAGGAGAACATCGCCCGCGAAGCCGGGCGTTGCCGGCGGACCGGCAAGAAGTTCGCCGTCCTCTATATGGACCTGGACGGGTTCAAGGGCATCAACGACACCTTTGGCCACAAGGCCGGCGACACGGTGCTGCAAGACGTCGCCGCGGCACTGACGTCGCGGGTCCGGGAGGTCGATACGGCGGCCCGGCTCGGCGGCGACGAGTTCGTGGTGGTGCTCACCGATGTGGGCGATGCGGATGCGGCCCTCGCCGTGGGCAACGATCTGTGCGCGCGCATTTCCGAAGTGGCCTATGAGGGGCAGCACATCGGCGGCAGCATCGGCGTCGCCATCTGGCCGGACGACGCGGAGGTTGGCCATCTCCTTCAGCGCGCCGACGATGCCATGTACCGGGCCAAGCAGGCGGGCAAGAACCGCGTGTTCCGGGCGCAACCGCAACCGGACGGGTAGGCGGGCCGGCCGGCGCCTGGCGAGCAACGGGATTCGGGCCGGCGATCTCGCCTTGCCGCAGGGGTGATGTGCCGGCACGCGGGGGCAGGGGGGCGCCAAATCCCTTGAACCGGCTGCGGCTGCGTGGCAGGTTCCGCGTCCTTGGCGGATGCCGCACGGACTGCCGTGCTCCTGGCCCGCCCGACGCTGCCGTAGCTCAGTGGTAGAGCACCCCCTTGGTAAGGGGGAGGTCCAGAGTTCAAGTCTCTGCGGCAGCACCAGCCCCCACGCCATTTCCCCCGGAATACGATGAGATGCGGGCGGCGCCGTTGCGTCCGGTCGCTTAAGCCGTTCTTAATCCCACGCCATGTAGGGATTTAGTCCCCGCGCGGAGCGAGACGCGGGCAAACATGGGAGTCCGGGCGGCGCTTCCGGCAAAGGTGGAAAAGCGGATCGCGCTTGGGTTCGGCTATGCAGAGCAGCACGCCGCTACGGACTTTCTGGACACTTCTGCTGCTGGTCGCGGTGCTGACCGGCGGCGGGGTGATGCTGTATATCGACGCCACCATGCGGGACTACATCAGCAGGACGATCGACGACGAGCGCACCGCCGTCGCCCTGCAAGCAGCGGTGCTGTCGCGCAGCCTCAACCGTGTTGCCGCCAATGTGTGCGCCCTGGCGGAGCAGAACGAACTCCGCAGCTATCTGAACGGGGGCGATCCAGATGCCCTTGCCGGCATCGCTGAGGAATACCTGGCGCTCGCCCGCAATGCCGGGGATTACGGCCAGATCCGCTTCATCGATGAAACCGGGCAGGAAATCGTGCGGGTCGATTCCAGCGGCCGCTCGGCCCACCTGATCCCGGCCGACCAGCTGCAGAACAAGGGCGACCGCTACTACTTCGTGGAGATGATGCAGCGGGCGCTGAGGGAGATCTACATCTCGCCGATCGATCTCAACGTGGAGCACAACGAGGTCGAGATCCCCTATCAGCCGATGATCCGCATCGGCACGCCGGTGTTCGATGGGGCCGGCCAGCGCCGCGGCTTCGTGATGATCAACCTGCCGGCATCGCCGATGCTCAACCGGGTGGTGATGTACGGCGCCTTGTCCATCGGCCAGTCGATGATGCTCAACGGCGATGGCTATTGGCTGATCCATCCCAATCAGGCCCTCACCTGGGGGTTCATGTTCCCGGACCGGGTCGACGACCGGATGCCCGTGCTGTTCTCCGAAGAATGGGGGCGGATGGAACGGCGCCACGCCGGCACCTTCCGATCGGCCAGCGGCCTCTACACCTTCCGGCACATCCATCCGTTCTCGGAGGTCGGCCATTGCGTCGGCTTCAGCGGCGACGACAGCGAGGAGGAGGGCTTCGACGACTACGAATGGATCCTCGCCTCCCATGTGCCGCAGGCCGACCTGTCCACCTATCGCCGCGGTCTCACCTTCAGGACCCTGGCGGTGGCGGTGCCCATTGTGGTGCTGCTGGGAACCATCATCCGCTCCCTGATCGCCATGATGGGCCAGCGCCAGCGCTACCGGGCGCAACTGGAAGCACTGGCCCGCTACGACGGGCTGACGGGGCTGGCCAACCGCTCCACCTTCGAGGAGAGGCTGAGCACCGAGCTGGATCGATCCGGGCGCTACGAGCGGAAGTTCGGCGTGCTCTACATCGACCTCGACGGCTTCAAGGGCATCAACGACACCCTTGGCCACGATGCCGGCGACGAGGTGCTGAAATCGGTGGCAGGCCTGCTGAAACGCCGGCTACGGGCGGCCGACACGCCGGCGCGCCTGGGCGGCGACGAGTTTGCCGTGCTGCTGACGGAGGTGCCGGGCCGCGAAGCCTGCCACGAGGTGGCCGCCGATCTCTGCGGGCAGGTGTCGGGGCTGGATTTCCAGGGCCACTCGGTGGGGGCCAGCATCGGTGTCGCCATTTGGCCGGACGACGGCGAAACGCAGATGGAAGTGCTGCGCCGTGCCGACCAGGCGATGTACCTTGCCAAGAAGTCGGGAAAGAACCAGGTCCGCGCGGCCGACGAGCTGACGGCCTAGCGCAAGTGCCGCCGGGCGTGTCTGCGGCCCGGCGGGGGCGGCGGCGGAGATGGCTTTCCCGCGCCTGTGGCCCAGGGGTTTGAGTTCAGGCCGCCATCCCGGAGCAACCGGGGGGCGGGTCTTGCCGGGGGAGGAGCGGCCATGCTGCAGATTGGCATCACCATCGCGGTCGTGATCTGGTTTTTCGTCTCCGCCCAGAAGCTGGACAGGAACCGGCTCGTCTGGGCGATTGTCGGGGCCGTCAGCTACTACGTCCCCTCCGTCATCTTCGGGCGCTTCATCTTCCCGGCCCTCATCGGGACGGTGGAGCTGGATGACCTGGGCGGCTACCTGATTCTCGGGGTGGTGCTCAGCGTCGCCACCGGCCTGGCCTGCTGCCTGATCGCCCGCGGCATCCTGCTGAAATCCGGCTAGGGCCGCCGAAGCGTCGCTTCGGCAGGGTCCAGGGGCCACACCGGGCTGCCGCGTCGCCCCAGTGCAGCGGGTTTCCGCCAATCTCCCCTTGAGGTCTTCCCCCAGGTTTCCCCCTTGGGTTCTCCCGGCGCATATCGCAAAAGGTTCACACAGTCGTCACGTGAATGAGAACGTTTTCATGTTCTAGTGCCGCGGCGATGGCCCAAGGAGAACAGCAGGGGGGACGCAGGCTGCATGGCCACCATCCGCGATGTTGCGCGCCGCGCCGGGGTTTCGATCGCCACGGTGTCACGGGTCGTCAACCGGCAGCCGGGGATTCGGCCGGAAACCCGCAGCCGCGTGCTGGACGCCATCGATGAGCTGAATTTCCGCCCCAACGCCATCGGCCGCAGCCTGAAGGCCGGCACCTCGCGCGTGCTCGGCGTGATGGTGCCGACGCTGGCCAACCCGGTGTTCGCCGAAGCGGTGGAAGGGTTGCAGCACGTGGCGCGCTCGGCCGGCTACGGCGTGATGGTCACGACCTCCGACTACGATGCCGATGCCGAGCGCTCGGCGGTGGAAACCCTGATGATTGGCCGGGTCGACGGGCTGATCCTGACGGTGCGGGACGCCGCCGACCCCGACACGCGGGCCTGGCTGAACGCCATCGAACGCCCCGTCGTGCTGATCTACAACGAACCCGGCAGCCGCCCCACGGT
>JAGQRL010000104.1:1196-5113 GCA_020425485.1 Rhodospirillaceae bacterium | reverse complement strand
GCCGTGGTGGCCGGCAGCCTCACCGGGTCGGACCGCTCGCGCGCCCGCTGGCTGGGCTTTTCCAACGAATTGCAGGGGCGCGGCTGCCCGCCGCCGGTGAAGGTGGAAATCCCCTTCGACATGACCGATCTGGGTGCCACGGTGGACGACCTGATGGCCGGTGCCGATGCGCCGACGGGGCTGTTCTGCTCCAACGATCTGATCGCCATGCGCACCATCGCGGCCCTCAGGGCGCGGGGCCTCAGCGTGCCCGGCCATGTGTCGGTGCTGGGGTTCGATGGCATCGCCGCCGGCCGCCTGGTCGATCCCAGCCTGGGCACCGTCTCCCAGCCGTCGCGGACCATGGGCGAAACCGCCGCCGCCCTGGTTCTCAAGCAACTCGCGGGCGGTGTGGCAGAGCCCTTCACGATCCTGCCACACCGCCTTGTCGAGGGCGGCTCCGTTGGTCCGCCGCCAAGGACGGATCAACAGGGTCCAACCACAACCCCGACAGAGATAGGAGTACCATCGACATGACCCGCGTGTCCCTGATGGCCGCCGGCGCGGCCACAGCGCTTCTGCTCGCAGCCGGACCGGCCGCCGCCCAGCGCGAGGCGATCTGCTACAACTGCCCGCCGGAATGGGCCGATTGGGCGAGCATGCTGGAGGCCATCCAGGCCAATCTCGGCATCAGCCTGCCCCACGACAACAAGAACAGCGGCCAGACGCTCGCCCAGTTGCTGGCCGAGCGCGACAACCCGGTGGCCGATGTCGCCTACTACGGCGTCACCTTCGGCATCCAGGCGGCCGATGAAGGCGTGGCCGCCAGCTACCAGCCGGCCCATGGCGAGGAGATCCCCGAGGGCCTGTACGATCCCGACTGGCGCTGGTTCACCATCCACTACGGCACGCTGGGCTTCTTCGTGAACACCGAAGCCCTGGGCGACATACCGGTGCCGCAGAGCTTCGCCGACCTGCTGGACCCGCAATACGAAGGCATGGTGGGCTATCTCGATCCCACCTCCGCCTTCGTCGGCTATGCCGGGGCGGTGGCGGCCAACCTGGCCATGGGCGGCACGCTGGACGATTTCGGGCCGGGCCTGGAGTATTTCGCGGCCTTGCAGGAAAACGATCCCATCGTGCCCTTGCAGACCTCCTACGCCCGTGTGCTGTCGGGCGAGATCCCCATCCTGTTCGACTACGACTTCAACGCCTACCGGGCGATCTATGACGACGAAGCCCCGGTGGAGTTCGTCATCCCGGCGGAAGGCACCATCGTGGTGCCCTATGTGATGAGCCTGGTGGCCGGTGCCCCGCACGAAGCGGAAGGCCGCGAGATCCTGGACTTCATCATGTCCGACGAAGGCCAGGCCATCTGGGCCAACGCCTATCTGCGCCCGGTGCGCGAGGCAGCACTGAGCGAGGAGGTGGCGGCCCGCTTCCTGCCGGCCGAAGACTATGCCCGCGCCCATCCCATCGACTATGGCCGCATGGCCGAGGTGCAGGCCGACTTCGTGGACGCCTACCGCGCCGCCGTGCAGTGAGACTTGGCGTGATGCCAACCTGAGACTGGGGCTTGCGGGGACCGGCGATCTGCCGCCGGCTCCCCGCAGGTGCCCGCAGCAGACCCGAGGATCCCGAACCCCGTGACCTCCCGCCTGACCCTGGTCGCCGTTCTGGCACCTGCCGTGGCTTTCGCCTTCGCCTTCTTCCTGCTGCCGCTGGGCCAGCTTGTGCTCATCGGTGCCAGCGGCGAGGAAGGGCTGGCCAGCTATTGGCGGGTGGTGAGCGACACGCTCTACCTCACCAGCCTCGCCAACACCGTGCTGCTGGCCGGCGGGGTTACCCTGGCGACGCTCACCATCGCCGCGGTGGTGGGGCCGTTCCTGGCGCAGAACCGCTTTTTCGGCCGCTCGCTGCTGGTGGCGCTGCTGACCTTCCCGCTCGCCTTTCCCGGCGTGGTGGTGGGCTTCCTCGTCATCCTTACCGCCGGCCGCCAGGGGCTGATCAACGAAATCTCGCGCTGGCTCACCGGCGACCGCCTGGTGTTCGCCTATTCGCTGGCCGGGCTGTTTTTCGGCTACCTCTACTTTTCCATCCCGCGGGTGGTGCTGACGGTGATGGCGGCGGCCGACAAGCTGGACCGCGCCACCATCGAAGCCGCCCGCTCGCTGGGCGCCTCGCCGCTGGCGGTGGCGCGCGACGTGGTGCTGCCGGCGCTCAAGCCCGCCTTCATCGCGTCGGGCGCCATCTGCTTTGCCACGGCCATGGGCGCCTTCGGCACCGCCTTCACCCTGGCGACGGACATCACCGTGCTGCCGATGACGATCTATACGGAGTTCACGCTCGGCGCGAACCTCTCCATGGCCGCGGCCCTCAGCGTGTTCCTCGGGCTGGTCACCTGGCTGGTGCTGCTGGCGGCGCGCCGCTCGGCCGGCGCCACCGTGGCCGCAGCCGGGTAGGGGGAGGCGCGCCATGCAACGCCGTTGGCCCTTCTTCCTGTCGCTGGCCGCCTGCCTGGTGGTGGCTGCCTTCCTGATCGTGCCGATGGTGCTGTCGATCCTGGCGGGCATCAGCGAGAACTTCGCCCATGGCCTGCAGGACGGCGTCACGCTGCGCTGGGTGGGGGAGGTGTGGCGGCTCTATGCCGACACCATCTTCCTGTCGCTGCAGATTGCACTCGCCACCCTGGTGGCGACGATACTGCTGGGCGTGCCCACGGCCTACGGGCTGGCCCGCGCGCCGGGCGGCGTGGCGCGGGTGATCGAAGAAGCCCTGGTGCTGCCGCTGGCGGTGCCCGGCCTCGCCATCGCCCTGGCGCTGATCGTCACCTATGGCGGGGTTACCGGCTTCCGCCAGAGCTGGCTGTTCATCCTGACGGGCCACGTGATCTTCACGCTGCCCTTCATGGTGCGCGCGGTGCTGGCGGTGATGCTGTCCTCCAACCTGCGGGTGCTGGAGGAGGGTGCGGCCAGCCTGGGGGCCGGACCGTTCACGCGCTTCCTCACCGTGGTGGTGCCCAACGCCGCCCCGGGCATTCTGGCGGGTGCCTTGATGGTGGTCACGCTCTCCATCGGCGAGTTCAACCTCACCTGGATGCTGGCCACCCCGCGCACCAAGACGCTGCCCATCGGCCTGGCCGATTCCTACGCCTCCATGCGGCTGGAAATCGCCAGCGCCTACACCTTGGTGTTCTTCGTGATGGCCGTACCGCTGCTGCTGGCCCTGCAGCGCTGGGCCGACCCCAGGCGCCAGAAGCGGCGCCGGCCCGTGGCCGCGGAGGCCGTGCGATGACCGGACCCGTCGCCATCACGCTCTCCGCCTGTGCCAAGACCTTTGCCGACGGCACCCGCGCGCTGCGCCCGCTGGACCTGGAGATCATTGCCGGCGAGCGCCTGGCCGTGCTGGGCCCGTCGGGTTGCGGCAAGACCACGCTGCTGCGCCTGATCGCCGGCCTGGAACGCCCCGATCCCGGCGGCCGCGTGCACTTCGGCGAGCAGGACGTGACGCCGCTGCCCATCGAAAAGCGCGGTGTCGGCATGGTGTTCCAGAGCTACGCGCTGTTCCCCAACATGTCGGTGGCCGGCAATGTCGGCTACGGGTTGCGCCTGCGCCGCCTGCCGCGGCGGGAGCGCGAGGCGCGGGTCCAGCGCATGCTGGAGCTGGTGCGCATCCCCGGCCTGGCTGAGCGCCGGGTGGACCAGATTTCCGGCGGCCAGCGCCAGCGCGTGGCCCTGGCCCGGGCGCTGGCGGTCGAACCTCGCATACTGCTGCTGGACGAACCGCTGACGGCGCTTGATGCGGGGCTGCGCGAGGAATTGCGGGCGGAGCTGTACGAGCTGCTGTCGCGCCTTGCCGTCACCGCCCTCTACGTCACCCACGACCAGGCCGAGGCCATGTCGCTGGGCGACCGGGTGGTGGTGATGGACCATGGCCGC
>JAGQRL010000104.1:0-990 GCA_020425485.1 Rhodospirillaceae bacterium | reverse complement strand
TTAGCGGTACCGTCACCGCCGCCTTCTTCCTCGGCGACCGGCTGCGCCTGCGCATCGCCCTTGCCGGCGGAGAAACCATTCAGCTCGACCACCCCGGCCACCGCGAGATGGCCGCCGGCACGGCGGTGACCGTGGCGGTCGATCCCGATGCCTGGTTCCTGGTGGAAAGCGCCGGGATGGAGACCCCCGCATGACCCTGATTGCCCAGATTTCCGATGCCCACATCAAGGCGCCGGGAAAGCTCGCCTACGGACGGGTGGACACCGCGGCGGCCCTGGCGCGCGCCGTGGACACCGTCAACGCGCTCGATCCCCAGCCCGATCTGGTGGTGATCTCCGGCGATCTGGTGGATGGCGGCGGTGCAGAGGAATACGCCCATCTGCTCGACCTGCTGGTGCCCCTGCGTGCCCCCCTGCGCGCCGTGCCCGGCAACCACGACCTGCGCGGGCCGCTGCGGGCGGCCCTGTCCGCGCGCTGTGCGTTGGCGCCGGGCGAGGGGCCAGTGGACTGGGTGGAGGATCTGCCGGACGCCCGCGTGGTCGGGCTCGACAGTTCGGTGGCCGGTGGCGCCCACGGGATGCTGCAGGAAACCTCCCTGGCGCTGCTGGAGCGCGCCCTGGCGGAGCGGCCGGACGTGCCGGTGCTGATCGTCCTCCACCATCCGCCGGTGCGCCTGAACATCCCGGAGATGGACGACGACAACCTGCGCAATGCCGAAGCCCTGGGGGAGCTGGTGCGCCCCCATGGCGCGCGTGCGGCCATCGCCTGCGGCCACCTCCACCGCACCGCCTCCACGGTGTTTGCCGGCGCCTTGCTGACCATCGCCCCCGGCCTCAGCCACGCCGTTCTGCGCACCGCAGAACCGCCGACGCGCTTTGCCATGGAGCCGCCGGGCTATGTGCTGCATGGCCTGATCGACGGCGCCTGGACGGCGGAAACCTGCCCGACCGGGACCTTCGACGGCCCCTATCCCTTCCGCGATGCCGAGGG
>JAGQRL010000103.1 GCA_020425485.1 Rhodospirillaceae bacterium | reverse complement strand
GCCCACTCCCCCACCCGACCACCCAATCCATCATACTGTCGTTGGGCGGCCGGGTGGGGGAGTGGGCCGGAACCGCCAGAACCTACAAAGCTTTCAGCATCATGAAGCCGATCATCGCACGGCCGCTTTCCGGCACGATGCACAGCACCTGCTGGCCGGGGCGCGCCAGCCCGCGCTCCACGAACTCGTCCAGCATGACGAACAGGGCTGCGGCACCGGTGTTGCCCTTGCTGTGCAGATTGGTGAACCACTTTTGCTCATCGATCATGCCGCCGGTCGCCGTCAGGATCGAGACGATCTCTTGGCGCAGGTTCTCCGCGGAATAGTGGCAGAGCAGCCAGTCGATCCGCTCCGGCACGATCAGCCCGGCATCCACCAGCTTCAGGTATTCGCCCACCCAGGCGCGGATGATGCGCTTCAGCAGCACCATGTCCTGCCACAGCACCAGCGCGCCTTCGGCCAGGGCCGCTTGGGGCCGGTGGCTCCAGCCGCCGTCGCGCTCGGTGCGGTGGGACGGCACGGTGCCTGCTGCCATGCACGGCGGAAAGGCGTGGGCCAGCGACACCAGCTTGATCCACTCGATCTTGAAACTCTGGCGGCGCTCGTTGGGCCGCGGTTCGATGAGGATGGCGCCGGCCCCGTCCGACAGGGTCCAGCGCAGGAACTCCAGCGCTGCCCGGTGGCCCTGATCGACCAGCGCGGTTACCGGGTAGAAGCCCGGCTGGAACCAGCGGCTGGAGAATTCCGAGCCGACCACCGCGGCGGCCCGCTTGCCGTCCGCCATCACCTGCAAGGCGGCGGCCTTGGCGGCGATCAAGGCACCGGCACACACGCTCTGCACGCTCACCAGCTCGATGGGGCCGATGCCGAGGGCTGCCTGCACCTGGCTGGCATGGCCCGGCACCAGCAGATCGCCCTGGGTGGTGGCGGCGGCCAGCAGGTCGATCTCGCGCAGCGCGCGTTCGGATTTGGCCACCGCATCGGCCACCGCCAGGGCGGCCATCTCGGCGTTGGAGGCGCTGACCGTGCCGTCCGTCCCCAGCGCGTAGTGGCGGCCGGCGATGCGGTTCTGGCGCAGCGCCAGGCGGCCCAGCGCTTCGCTGCGGTCGTCCAGCAGGCCGATGTGCCGCGCCATCTCCGCATTGCTCACGGGCGGGCCGGGCAGGTGGGCGCCGGCGGCTGTCAGATAGGCTTCGGGCATCGGTGGTCCCCATGACGCCGCGCGCACGCCGGCTCGGCAGCACCCTGCGCAGCGATTGGGAAGGAATTGCGGCGGGTTCGGCAATCCCACCGTGGGGCAAGCGCCAGGCGTTGCCCGATCGCCGCCGCCGCAAGGCCATCGTCGGCGTAACGTACCGCCGGATGCTGCCGCCATTAACGGCTTGGACAGCATCGCCATGGGAATTTGCGGTTGAATGTCCGCGCGAGGGGGCGCGCCGGCAGGAGGCCGGCTGACCGCATCCCCCGCGTGCTATCCCGTGTCGGAGTAGGCGATGGCTGTGCCCGCGGCGGCGAACGGCGAAGACGATCTTGCCGTCCTGAAAAAGCGGACCGACGCGGAGATGGTCGCCCTGGCGTGGCGGACCAACACCACCTCCACCATCATGGTGCCGGGGATCCTGGCCACCATCCTGCTGGTGCTGCATGGCCGCGTGCCGCACACCGACCTGTGGATCTGGGCCGGGGTGATGACGGCGATCCTGATCGTCCGGTTCACCCTGCTGTACCGCTGGAAGTTCCACCGGCCGGGGCTCGACCAGTACGTGCGTTGGCGCTGGATCTACTTCTTCGCCATGCTGGTTTCCATGGCCACCTATGGCAGCCTGGCGCCGCTGTTCCTGGCGCGGCTCGATCCGGCGGGGCAGGCCTTCGTGATCTGCCTGATCGTCGGCCTGATCGGTGCCGCGGTGTCCCAGTTGGCCATGAGCAAGCTGGCGGTGTTCGTGATCCACTCGGTGACCATGGTGGAAATGATCGGCACCTGCCTGTGGATCGGCGGGGAGGTGATGCTCGGCTTCTTCGCGCTGGGGGCGGCCTACTGGGTCTATCTCATCAAGGTGAGCCTGGAGCACCACAAGACCCAGAAGGAAGCGGTGTGGCTACGCTTCGAACGCGCGGCCCTGGCCGACAACCTGCGCATCGCCCGCGACGCGGCGGAACTGGCCAACGAGGCGAAGTCGACCTTCCTCGCCAATGTCAGCCACGAGCTGCGCACGCCGCTGAACGCCATCCTCGGCTTTTCGGAGATGATCAAGCTGGGGATCCTCGGCCACGAGCCGGCGGTGCGGCAGACCCAGTATGCCGGCTTCATCCACGACAGCGGCCGCCACCTGCTGGACCTGATCAACGATCTGCTGGACCTGTCCAAGGCCGAGGCGGGCCGGCTGACCCTGCATGAAGAGGAGGTCGACCTTGGCGCCGTGGTGGAGGACTGCATCCGCCTGCTGTCGCCCGCGGCCGACCAGGCGGGCGTGACCATCGCGGCGCGCCATGACGATTTCGAGGGCGCGACGCTGCGGGCCGATGACCGCAAGCTGCGCCAGATCCTGCTGAACCTGCTGTCGAATGCCATGAAGTTCACGCCGCAGGGGGGACGGGTGACCTTGGCCGCCGACAATGCCCCGGACGGCGGACTGACGCTGTCGGTGGTGGACACCGGCGCAGGCATGACGGCAGACGAGCTGGAGCAGGCGATGCTGCCCTTCGTCCAGGTGGGCGATGCCCACAACCGGCAGGTTCCGGGAACCGGCCTCGGCCTGCCGCTCACCAAGCAGCTCGTCGAACTGCACGGCGGTCGGCTGGAGATGGACAGCGCGCCGGGCCGGGGCACCACCGCCACCGTGCATGTGCCGAAGGAGCGGGTGGCTTCCGGCGTCGGCCCCGCCCGCACCAATGCCGCAGACGCCAGGCGGGGGGCGAGCGTTCGGGCCTGACCGAAGTGCTGCCGGCCGGATGGGTTGGCGTTCGCCGCCGTCCCTACCATGTCTTTCTATACGGCGCGCCAATGCCGCCGCCGCTGAGGCCGAGAGGACGGCATCTGCCCGCCCGGCCGCGCGCACATCGTCCCGGATCTCGGTTCTGGGCCGCCCGGATTTTCCCGTGCGCCGCCGCGATCCTATTCGATCGAACCTGAACGCCAGGAACGTCCCATGTCCGACGAGTCCATGCCGACCGGCGCAAGCGCGGGAGCGGCGCACGATTTGGAAACGGCGAGCCTCGACACCGTCTACCAGCAGCTCGGCACCTCAGCGGCGGGCCTGACCTCCGCGGAAGCAAAGGCCCGCCTGACGACCTACGGCCGCAATGAGTTGTCCGAGGCGGACGAGAGCGATCTGCGAAAATTCCTGCGCTTCTTCTGGGGCCCCATCGCCTGGATGATCGAGGCCGCGGCCCTTCTGTCCCTGCTCATGGGGCACTGGGCGGACCTGACCATCATCGTGGTGCTGCTGCTCTACAACGCCATTTCCGGCTTCTGGCAGGAGCGCAAGGCATCGGACGCCCTGGCCGCCCTGAAGGCGGGGCTGGCCCCCAAGGCGACGGTGCTGCGCGACGGCGCGTTCACGGCGGTCGACGCGGCGGAGGTCGTGCCCGGCGATGTCGTGCGCATCAAGCTGGGCGAGGTGGTGCCCGCCGACGTGCGCTTCATCGCGGGCGACTACATCAGCATCGATCAGGCCGCCCTCACCGGCGAATCCCTGCCCGTCAGCAAGCAGATCGGCGACGCCGGCTATTCCGGCAGCATCGCCAAGCAGGGCGAGATGACCGCGGTGGTGATCGGCACCGGGGCCAATACCTTCTTCGGCCGCACCGCCAGCCTGGTGGCGGGTGCGGGGGCCGCGGCCTCCCACTCCCAGCGGGCCACCACCCAGATCGGCGACTTCCTGATCGCCACCTCCGTCGTGCTCTGCGTCATCCTGGTGGGGTTTGAGCTGGTGCGCGACATCGATGCGCCGACCGGCTGGCACTGGGCCGACATGGCGGATATCGCCCGCCTGGTTCTGGTGCTGCTGATCGCGTCCATCCCCGTGGCCATGCCGACGGTGATGACCGTCACCAACTCGCTGGGCGCCCGCTCCCTGGCGCGCCGCAAGGCCATCGTTTCCCGGCTTGAGGCGATCGAGGAGCTGGCCGGGGTCGACGTTCTGTGTTCGGACAAGACCGGCACGCTGACCAAGAACCAACTCACCCTCGGCGATCCGGTGCTGTTCGAGGCGAAGAGTGCCGAGGAGCTGATCCTCGCCGGTGCGCTGGCGTCGGAAGCCGGCAGCGAGGACGCCATCGACACCGCGGTGACCGGCGGGCTCGCCGACAAGACTGCGCTGGACGGCTACCGGGTGACCCGGTTCACGCCGTTCGACCCGGTGGGCAAGCGCACGGAAGCCGCCGTCACCGACCCTGAAGGAAAGCCCCTGAAGGCCACCAAGGGCGCACCCCAGGTGATCGCGGCGCTGTGCCGGCTGGACGGCATCGCCGCCGACAAGGCCACCCGCACCGTTGCCGACCTCGCCGCCCAGGGCCTGCGCGCGCTGGGGGTGGCGACCTCGGCCGACGACGGGGCCACCTGGCGCTTCCTCGGCATCCTGTCGATGCTCGATCCGCCGCGCGACGACTCAGCGGCCACCATCGCCCAGGCGAAGGCGCACGGGCTGCGCGTGAAAATGGTCACCGGCGACGACGTTGCCATCGGCAATCAGATCTCCGGCCGGCTCGGCATGGGCGCCCACCTCATCGCCGCCGCCGACCTGTTCGCCAGGGACATGGACATGGACCGCCTGCCGCGGCAGGTGGAGGCGTGCGTGGAAAAGGCGGACGGGTTCGGCCGCGTGTTCCCGGAGCACAAATACGGCATCGTCCGCGCGCTGCAGAACCGCGGCCACGTGGTGGCGATGACGGGGGACGGCGTCAACGACGCCCCGGCGCTGAAGCAGGCGGACTGCGGCATCGCGGTGAGCGGCGCCACCGATGCGGCCCGCGCCGCGGCGGCCCTGATCCTCACCGCCCCCGGACTTTCGACCATCATCGATGCCATCGACCAGGCGCGCGAGATCTTCGAGCGCATCATCAACTACATCCTGTTCCGCGTGGCCATGACCCTGGACATCATGGTCGTCGTCGTGCTGGCCACCGTGGTGTTCGGCTTTGCCCCGCTGACGGCGGTGATGATCATCCTGATCGCCCTGCTGGACGATGTGCCGATCATGACCATCGCGTATGACCACACCCAGGTGCCGAAGGAGCCGGTGCGCTGGCACATGCGCCGGCTGCTGCTGATCGCCGGCTTCATGGGGCTGATGGCGGTGGTGCAGACCTTCGGGCTGCTGCTGATCGGCATGAAGTGGATCAGCCTGCCGGACTGGCAGGCGTGGATCGCGCTGACGCAGGACCAGGTGCAGACGGCGGTGTTCCTGCAGATTGTCGCCGGCGGCCACCTGCTGCTGTTCGTGGTGCGCTCGCGCGGCAGCATGTTCCGCCCGCCCTACCCTGCGGTGCCGCTGCTGGCGGCCGTGCTGGGAACGCAAGTGCTGGCCGTGCTGATCTGCGGCTTCGGCTGGTTCGTGGCGCCCCTGCCCTGGGCCGTGATCGGCTTGGTGTGGCTCTACATGCTGGCGTGGATGGTGGTGCTGGACACCACCAAACTCGCCCTCTACCGCCACCTGCGCGCCGATGCCGGCCGGCCGGCGTGGTACACGCGGTTTCTGAAGGAAAAGCACCCGGCCCAGCAGACCTCGTCGTCGACGAGCATCCTGTGAGGCTGCCGACTCTCACGCCTGAATGGAGCGTGTAGGAGAGAGCAGGGAATCCGTTCCCGGCGCGTGGTGGCCGCCTGCCAGATTGGCATCGGTAGTCCCCGGCCACCGCTCTGTCACGCCGCACCTCTGAAGCGAAGATCTAGCATTCTTCGCTCGGGCTCTTTGCATATTTCTCGTCAATTTCACCCGCGAATTGTTGCAGATTTTCCAGTCGCTCATGGATGAAAGAGCAGAAGATGTAGGCATCTTTGACGTTGAGCTTCGACGTAGCCCCATCGGTGAAGAACGACTTTAGTTCTACGAGTGGGTATTCAAGGAGCTCGTACTCGTAGTCAATGGAGGCGTTTATACCCCACTCCCCACGCTTCTCAAGAAGCTCTTTGAAGCGCGCAACGCACTCAGAAACCAGAGTGACGTGCATGGCTCCTAATGAAAAGTGGGCTTCGTCGTGTATTGCTTCGAATATTTTGCTGAAGTAGTAAGATAATGTTCTTGGGAATGCATGTGCAAGCTTTTCATCCCGGTGGGCAGATCTATGTCTAGATTCTGTCTCATCCATTTTATTGAGAACCTCTTCGAGCGTGGACCGGAGGACATTGCGCTGTATTTCGATAAGTCTAGGAATATCGACGTGACTTTGTCTATAGGGTGTCCCATCCAAATACTCGGTCATCAGAGTGAAGCCATGCTGACTAATGGAGATCCGTACAATGAAGTTGGAACTCTCAGCCTTGCCTTTCTTGCGGCGGGCTGGATGGCCGACAGAGTTGTTTCGTATTTCGCGAATGTCCAGCAGTTCCGGGGATCTTGGCACAACAACTTCTAGAACTTCGCAAATCTCTCGGACCGCATCTTGCTGAGTCTGAAGTATCTGCATTGCGCCGTATACATACAAGTATGAGAGTCCAGCATCCTCAACGTGACGTTGGTTCAAATAAGAGTCGAGCGCAAGTTCCGTGTCTCCCACGATGTCCAAAGAACTGCAGAGTACTTTCCAGTCAGCGGGATTGGCCATCAACTCGTGTTGTACGCGACTCCGGTTGATCCGGTCTCGTACTTGGCTTTCAAGTTCAGAGATGGTCATTGACCCAAGTGCATTAGCAGATCCGTCGTCCGTATCACTTGCCATGGCTGCATCTTCTCTTGCCATATTTTGGCGATTTGAGTGCGGACAACATCACCAATCGATCAAGATCGGTAGTCCAGCCGTCGGATGTGCCAACGGACCAGCACGCTACCTCACCCTACGTCCCCAAGTACCGGATCGCCGCGTCGCGTTCCCATAGGTAGAGGAGGGTGCGCACCGCTTCGCCGCGGGGGCCGGTGAGGTCGGGGTCGTTTGCCAGCAGCACGCGGGCGTCGTCGTGGGCGATGGCCAGCAGGTCGGTGTGGGCCGGCAGGTCGGCCAGTCGGAAGTCCGGCAGGCCGCTCTGCTTCACCCCCAGCATGTCGCCGGCCCCGCGCAGGGCCAGGTCGGCCTCGGCGATGGCGAAGCCGTCGTCGGTGTCGCGGATGGTGGTCAGGCGCTGGCGCATGGTGTCGCTGACCGGCGGCTGGTAGAGCAGCAGGCACACCGACTTGTCGGTGCCGCGCCCCACCCGCCCGCGCAACTGGTGGAGCTGGGCGAGCCCAAAGCGCTCGGCATGTTCGATCACCATCAAGGTGGCACTGGGCACGTTCACCCCCACCTCCACCACCGTGGTGGCCACCAGCACATCCACATCGCCGTCGGCAAAGGCGGTCATCACCGCATCCTTGTCGGCCGACGCCATGCGCCCGTGCACCAGGCCGACGCGTTTGCCGAAGCGCGAGCCCAGAGTGGCCGCCCGCCCGGTGGCATCGGTCAGCCCGCCGAGATCGCCGCCATCCTCCACCCGCGGGCATACCCAGAACGCCTTGGCCCCGGTGGCGAGGTGGCGGGCCAGCCCGTCCACCACCTCCTCCAGCCGGTCCATGGGGATGGCGCGGGTGTCCACCGGCGTGCGGCCGGGCGGCTTTTCGCGGATGGCCGACACGTCCATGTCGCCATAGGCGCTCATCTGCAGGGTGCGCGGGATGGGCGTGGCGGTCATCGCCAGGATGTCGACGGCGGTCCCCTTCTCCGTCAGCGCCAGGCGCTGGTCGACGCCGAAGCGGTGCTGTTCGTCGATCACCGCCAGCGCCAGGTCCTGGAAGCGCACGTCGTCCTGCAACAGCGCGTGGGTGCCGACGACCAGCGGCAGGGTGCCGTCCGCCAGGCCCAGCAGCACGGCGGTGCGGCGGTTGGCGGCATCGCGGCCGGTCAACAGGTCGATGGCGACGCCGGCGCGGGCGGCCAGCGGCGCCAGGGTGGCCAGGTGCTGGCGCGCCAGGATCTCCGTGGGGGCCAGCAGGGCCGCCTGGCGGCCGGCTTCCACCGCCGCCAGCATGGCCAGCAGCGCCACCACCGT
>JAGQRL010000449.1 GCA_020425485.1 Rhodospirillaceae bacterium | reverse complement strand
CAGGCTCCCGCCGTAGCCCCACCGCCTGCGCCGATGCCAGCGCCGATGCCGGCCGCGTCCGAACCGCCCGCTCTGCCGGAACCGCCGGTGGCCGAACCGGCGCCGCATGCGGCCGTCGAAGCCGCTGCCGACCGGCCGCACTGGCAGCCGCCGCCGCCGGGCCAGCGCCCCCTGGTCGCAGCGCCTGAGCCGGCGCCCGAAGCCCCCGCCGAAGCCCCTGCCGAAGTGGCCACCGACGTGACCGGTGAAACTCCCGCGCCGCAGCCGCTGGAGGAGCCGGAGCTGGCTGCACCGTTCCAGCCGCCGCTGCCCGGCACCGCGCCCGAGCCGCCGGCCGCCCCCACCGTGGTGGCCGAGGCGGCAGCGCCGGAAAACGATGGCGTGGTGGCCGATGTGCGGCCGGAACCGCCGGAGATCCCGGACGCGCCGGGCATCGTTGCCGTCAGCCCGCCGGCCCCGCCGGCCACCGAGCAGGAAACCGCAGCGGAGGTGCCCGAGCGGCCCGACATCGTCGCCGAGGTGCCGCCGCCGGCACCGGAGATCCTGGAGGAGCGGCCCGTGGTGCCGCCCAACTCCGATACGGAGAGGGAGGCGGAGGGGGAAACCGCGGCAACCGATGAACTGGAAGCCTCGGAAACCCAGCTTGCGGCCGTGCCGCCGGCGCTCACCGCCACGCCCGATCTGATGGCGGAAGAAACCCTCACCATCCCCTTCGCCGCGGACGCGATCGAGCTGCCGGATGCCGCCCTGCCGGTGCTCGACGAGCTGGCCAACCGGATGGAAGTGAACCCCGCGCTGCGCTTGCAGGTGCTGGCCTATGCCAGCGGCGGCAGCGGCAGTGCGGCGCGCTCCACCTCGCTCAACCGGGCGATCGCCGTGCGCAGCTACCTGATGGACCGCGATATTCGCCGCACCCGCATCGATGTGCGGGCGCTGGGCGACACGGCCCCCGACGGCGACGCCGACCGCATCGACCTGGTGATCGCACCATGAGCCTGGCGGAGATGCATGCCCGCGCCCGCGGCGAGGTTCCGGCCTTTTCCCGGCCGTCGCGCTACATCAACCGCATGGCGCTGTTCGTCGGCGGCGTGGCGGTGGTGGCGCTGCTGCTGTTCCAGGGCCTGTCCAACGCCTTCATGGCCAACCCGGCGCTCAACGGCGTCATCGTCGGCCTGCTGCTGGTCGGCATCGGCTTTGCCTTCCGCTCGGTGCTGCGGCTGGGCCGCGAGATCGACTGGCTGACCTGGTACCAGACCTATATCAGCCACCCGCGGCCGCAGACGATCACGCCGCCGCGCCCCAGCCTGCTGGCCCCGATGGCGCGCATGCTGGGCGACCGGCCGCGCCGGCTCAGCCTGTCCGCCACCTCGCTGCGCTCGCTGCTCGACGGCATCGACGCGCGGCTGTCGGAAGGCCGCGAGCTGTCGCGCTACCTCATCGGCCTGCTCATCTTCCTCGGCCTGCTCGGCACCTTCTGGGGGCTCCTGCAAACCGTGGGTGCCGTCAGCGACGTCATCGGCAACCTGTCGGTCAGCCGCGGCGAGCTGGCCATCGTCTTCGCCGAGCTTCAGGCCGGGCTGGAAGCGCCCCTGGGCGGCATGGGCACGGCCTTCAGCTCCTCGCTGTTCGGCCT
>JAGQRL010000102.1 GCA_020425485.1 Rhodospirillaceae bacterium | reverse complement strand
GGTGGCCGGGTGGGGGTGCGGGCCGCTGCAGCCTGATTGAAAACGCCCCAGGCACGGCAGGGGGCTGCGGGCCGGCACCGCAGCCCTGCCGCTCAATTGATCAGCGCCACCCCCAGGCGGCGCGACAGCTCGCGGCGGATGGCGGCCACCACCATGGACACGCCGGAAACCGACAGGTGCATGCCGTCGGTGGCGCGCCCGCTTTCCACGTAGTTGCCGTTGGCATCGGCCGTCAGGTCCCACATGGACAGGTAGGAGACATCGGGCTCGGCCGCCACGGCGCGCACGAAGATCTCGTTGATGGTCGCCATGTCGTTGTGGAAGGTGTGGTTGCGGGCGGTCGGCATGCCCAGCCAGATGGTGGGGATGCCGCGGCTGGTCGCCGCTTCCATCAGCGCGCGGGCGCGCTCCTCGTACAGGGCCGCCCAGGCATCGGTGAAGCGGTCGTAGATCTGCCCGCCTTCGGTAATGGCCTGGCGGTCGTTCATGCCGATGGACACCACCACCGCGTCCACGGGCTGGCGGTTGAGCAGGGCCGGAAGCTCGGTCTGCCAGTTCAGGAAGTCCTCGCGCACCAGCCCGCTGATGGCGCGGCCTTCGTTCACCACCGTCACCTGGGGGTAGGAGGCGAGCGCCTGGGTGAGCCCGATGCCAAGATCGTGCGCGATGGAATCGCCGACTACCAGAATGGTCAGCGGCGGCGGCGGCGGCGGGATGTCGGGGCCCAGGCCGGGTTCGCGCTCCTGGGCTGAGGCGGAACCGGCCACGGCCAGCACCACAAGCCAGGCCGCCGCCCATCGGCACCCGCGGATCGCCATACTCTGGATGCGTGCCGCCACCGGCATCTCCCTCGCTTTGCCCTCGTTCAAGCCCGCCACAATACCCGCTGGGCCGGCCAGGGAAAGCCCGCCGGCACCTTCGGCAAGGGGGGCATGCCAGCTTCACCCACCGCCCTAGTTCTCGACCCCGCCGGCTTGGAGGCGCACCATGGGCTTTCACTCCCGTTCGGGCCGCACCGCAGGAAGGAGGTCGCACGTCATGAGCGCCCAGCATCCCGTCGTATTTGTGACGCGCCGTCTGCCGGAAGCCGTGGAAGCGCGCCTCACGCGCGACTACACGCCTGTGCTCAATGTGGACGACACGCCCTTCGCCCCCGCCGAGCTGGTGGAAAGGGTGGTCAATGCCGGGGCCGAAGCGGTGCTGTGCTGCCCGACCGACAAGATGTCGGCCGACGTGATTGCCGCCCTGCCCAACAAGGTGCGCGCGCTCGCCACCTTCTCCGTCGGCTACGACCATATCGACCTGACCGCCGCCAAGGCCCACGACCTCATCGTCACCAACACGCCCGATGTGCTGACCGACGCCACGGCCGACTGCGCCATGCTGCTGCTTTTGGCCGCGGCCCGCCGCGCCTGGTCGGCGGAAAGCCTGGTGCGCCGGGGGGATTGGACCAACTGGGCGCCCACCGGCCAGATCGGCACCCAGGTCAGCGGCAAGCGGCTGGGCATCTTCGGCATGGGGCGGATCGGCCAGGCGCTGGCCAAGCGCGCCCGCGGCTTCGACATGGAAATCCACTACAGCGACTTGGCACCGCTGCCGCTGGACCAGGAACAAGGTGCGGTGTTCCACGCCGATCCCGAGGAGCTGCTGGGCATCGCCGAGTTTCTCAGCCTGCACTGCCCGCTGACGGAGGATACCCGCCACTTCCTCGATGCCCGGCGCATCGCCCTGATGCCCGACGGGGCGATCGTGGTGAACACCGCGCGCGGCCCCATCGTCGATGACGAGGCGCTGATCACCGCCCTGCGCGGCGGCAAGCTGGCGGCGGCCGGCCTCGACGTGTTCGACGGCGAGCCCAAGATCAACCCCGGCTACCTGGCGCTGGAAAACGTGACCCTGTATCCGCATATCGGCAGCGCCACCAAGGAAACCCGCGACGCCATGGGCTTCGTGGCGCTGGACAACCTGGATGCGGTGTTCGGCGGCCGCACGCCGCCCAACCGGGTGGCCTGAGCCGCGCGCCGCGGGCCCGCTCCGGCGTTCGGTTCGCCCGGCCTGCCGATTGCGCGGGTTGGGCGCCCGCCGGCCATGTGATAGAGCCTGCGCCACTCGCGATTTCCGAGCCGCCGATTTTCGAGCCGCGAAGCCGACGCACGCCCGTGACCCTGTTCGCCCTGGTTCTAGCCCTCGCCGCATTCGCCGCCTGGATCTACCTGCTGGTGGGCCGCGGCGGCTTCTGGCATGCCGAGCAGCGCTTGCCGCCGGGCCGGCATCCCCAGGCGGTGTGGCCGCCGGTGGTGGCGGTGGTGCCGGCACGCAACGAGGCCGACGCCCTGCCCGAAACGCTGCCCGCCCTGCTGGGCCAGACCTATCTCGGCCGCTTCCACGTGGTGGTGGCGGACGATCACAGCAGCGACGGCACCGCCGATGTGGTGCGCAGCCTGGCCGCCGCCCCCGGCGGGCGCGAGCCGGATCGGTTGAGCCTGCTGGCGGTGCCGGCGCTGCCGACCGGGTGGAGCGGCAAGGTGTGGGCGCTCGACCGCGGGCTAGCCAAGGCGCTGAAGGATGTGCCCAACGCGCGCTACATCTGGTTCACCGATGCCGACATCGTGCACGCGCCGGACACCCTGGCGGCGCTGGTGTTCAAGGCGGAATCCCAGGATCGCCAGCTCGTTTCGGTGATGGCCAAGCTGAAGAGCCGCGGCTTCTGGGCGGGCCTGCTGGTGCCCGCCTTCGTCTACTTCTTCCAGAAGCTCTACCCGTTCCCCTGGGTGTCCGACCCCGCGCGGCCGCAAACCGCCGGGGCGGCCGGCGGCTGCGTGCTGGTGCGCCGGGAAACGCTGGAAGCGGCCGGCGGCCTGCCGGCCATCCGCAACGCCCTGATCGACGATTGCGCGCTGGCCCGCGCGGTGCGCGATGCCGGCGGCAAGCTGTGGCTGGGCTTGAGCGAGACCACCGTGTCGCTCCGGCCCTACGCCACCCTGGGCGCGGTGTGGGACATGGTGGCGCGCACCGCGTTCACCGAGCTGGACCATTCGCTGCTGAAGCTGGTGGGCACGGTGCTGGGAATGCTGGTGTTGTACCTCTGCCCGCCCGTGGCCTTTCTGGCCCTGTTCTTAGGCGATGGCTCCGCGGCGGCCCTGATCGGCCTATGCGGCGGCCTCGCCTGGCTGACCATGGCCATCACCTATCTGCCGACGCTCAGGCTCTACCGCCGGCCGGGCGTCCAGGCCTTCACCCTGCCGCTGTGCGGGGCGCTCTACACCGCCATGACGGTGGATTCGGCGATTCGCCATTGGCGCGGCCGCGGCGGCACCTGGAAGGGCCGGGTGCAGGCCGGCGGCGCGCCATGAGCGCCATCGAGACCCCCTCCGGCAAGGGGGCGGCGGACGAGAACTTCCCCGTCGGCTCGGTGCTGATGCCCCGCGCCCTGCGCCCCCATGTGGCGGTGTTCTACCGCTTCGCCCGCGCCGCCGACGACATTGCCGACAGCCCCGACCTGGCGGCGGAGGACAAGGTGGCCCGGCTGGCCGCCTTCGATGCCGCGGTGGCCGAAGGCACCGGCGATCCCGCCGCTGTGGGCAAGGCGCTGGCGCTGCGGGCCAGCCTGCTGGAAACCGGCGTGCCGCTCAGCCACGCCCGCGACCTGCTGGCCGCCTTCACCCAGGATGCCACCAAGACGCGCTACGCCGATTGGCCGGACCTGATGGGCTATTGCCGGCTGTCGGCCTCGCCGGTGGGGCGCTACCTGCTCGACCTGTTCGGCGAGGACCCGGCCGGCTACGCCGCCTCCGATCCGCTGTGCGACGCCTTGCAGGTGCTCAACCACCTGCAGGACTTGAAGGACGACCACGCAAATCTCGACCGGGTGTACCTGCCGCAGGACTGGCTGGCCGAGGCCGGGGAGAGCGTGGCGGCGTTGCAGGCGCCGGCTGCCAGTGCCGGGCTGCGCGGTGTGATCGACCGCTGCCTGGATGGCGTGGACGAGTTGCTGGCGCGCGCCGCCGGCCTGCCGCCGCGCCTCAACAGCCGCCGCCTGGCCATGGAGTCCGCGGTGATCCTGCGGCTTGCCCGCAAGCTGGCCCGCCGGCTGCGCCGCGGCGACCCCATCGCCGGGCGGGTGGCGCTGTCGAAGCTCGATTTCGCGCGCGCCGGGGCGGCCGGCATGCTGGCCGGCTGGTTGCGGCGATGACGGCGGTGCCCGACGTTTCAGCCAACGCCGCGGCGGATGCGGTCGCCCTCTCCTACGCCCGCGCCCGCGCCATCGTGCAGGGCTCCGGCACCTCCTTTGCGCTCGGCATGCGCGCCCTGCCGGCAGACCGGCGCCAGGCCATGCACGCCATCTACGCCTTCTGCCGCGAGGTGGACGACATCGCCGACGGCACCGCCGATCCGGCCGCCAAGCTGGCGGCACTCGACGAGTGGCGGGGGGAGATCGACCGCGTGTTCGCCGGCCGCCCCACCGGCCCCCTCGGCCCCGCATTGGCCGACACGGTGGCCCGCTTCGCCCCGCCGAGGGATGCCTTCGTGGCCATGATCGACGGCATGGCCATGGATGCCGAAGCCGATATCGTGGCGCCGGACTGGCCGGTGCTGGAGCTGTACTGCGCGCGGGTAGCGGGGGCGGTGGGCCGCCTGTCCATCCCCGTGTTCGGGGCGGCAGGCCCGCGTGCGGAGGCGTTCGCCGACACGCTCGGCCAGGCGCTGCAGCTCACCAACATCCTGCGCGACCTGACCGAAGACGCCCAGCGCGGCCGCCTCTACCTGCCGCGGGAAGACCTGGAGGCGGTGGGCGTGCCGACAAGTTCCGCGGTGTCGGCGCTGGCCCATCCCGCCCTTGGCGCGGCCTGCCGGGCGACGGCGGCGCGCGCCCGCGCGGCCTTCGTGTGGGCCGATGGGCTGCTGGCGGAGCTGGACCGGAAGAGCGTGCGCCCGGCGCTGCTGATGATGGGCATCTATGACGACCTGCTGGCCCGCATGGTGGCGGCCGATGCCTGGCCGCGGCGCCCGCGCATCTCCAAGCCCGCCAAGCTGTGGGCGGCCCTGCGCCTCGGCCTGTGGCGGCCGGCGGTGCGCCCGCCCGTCGGCTGATGGCCCGCACCCATGTGATCGGCGCCGGCATGGCCGGGCTGGGGGCCGCCGTGGCGCTGGCCCGGGCCGGCCGGGCGGTGACGCTGTGGGAAGCCGCGCCGCGGGCCGGCGGGCGCTGCCGCTCCCACCACGATGCCAAGCTCGGCTGCGTGATCGACAACGGCAACCACCTGGTGCTCAGCGGCAATGGTGCGGTGGCGGACTATCTGGCCACCATTGGTGCTGCGGACCGCCTGGTGGGGCCGGCCGAGGCGTGCGTGCCCTTCGTCGACATCGCCAGCGGACGGCGCTGGGCGGTGCGGCCCAACCGCGGGCGCCTGCCCTGGTGGCTGTTTTCGGCCGCCCGGCGGCCGCCGGGGTTCGGCTGGGCCGATGTGGCAGCCAGCTTGCGCGTGCTGCGGGCGCGCCCCGGCGCCACGCTGGGCGAACTGCTGCCGGCGGGGCCGACCCGTGCCGGCTTCTGGGAGCCGCTGGTGCTGGCGGTGATGAACGCGCCCTTGGCTGAGGCCGCCGCCCGCCCCATGGCCGCGGTGCTGCGCGAAACTTTTGGGCGCGGCGGGGTTGCCTGCCGGCCGCTGGTGGCCCGCACCAGCCTGGCCGATACCTTCGTCGATCCCGCACTCGCCTGGCTGGCCGGCCGCGGGGCGGAGGTGAAGCTCGGCCGCCGCCTCCAGGGGCTCGAACGCAATGGCGACGGCGGTGTTGCTGCACTTCGGCTCGATGGTGGCGAGGCGGTGGCCCTTGGCGCGGAGGACCGGGTGATCGTCGCCGTGCCGCCGTGGATCGCCCGCACCCTGCTGCCGGACTGCCCGGTGCCGGAGGGCGACAGCGCCATCGTCAACGTACATTTCCGGCTGGATGGCCCGGCGCCGGAGCCGGTGCCCGGTGTTCCGTTGGTCGGCTTGGTGGGGGCCGCCGCCCACTGGGTGTTCCTGCGCGGCGACATCGCCAGCGTCACCATCAGTGCCGCCGACGATCTGGCCGACACCGCGGCGGAGGCGATCATCGCCACCGTGTGGCCGGAGGTGGCGGCCGCCCTTGGCCTCGACGCCACTGCCGACGTGCCGCCCGCCCGCGTCGTCAAAGAACGCCGTGCCACCTTCCGCCAGACGCCGGCCAACCAGGCGCTGCGTCCGCCGGCCGAACGCTACGGCCGCCGCCTGCTGCTGGCCGGCGACTGGACCGACACCGGCCTGCCCGCCACCATCGAAGGCAGCCTGCGCTCGGGCCGCCGGGCCGCCGCTCTCGCACTGCAAAACGGATAGATCCCATGCAGGCCGGCCACTTGCCAGTGGCCATGCTGCGTGACTACGTTTTCCCCAATTATCGTAAACGTGCGGTTCGCCATGTCTGCAAACCGCAATAGGATATGTGCATGAGCGTGATGACGGGGCACGAGGTCGGGCGGGATCGCCTGGACCGGTTGATCGCCAATGCCAGCGCCGGCCTGCTCGGCCGGCAGCAGCACGATGGCCACTGGGTGTTCCCGCTGGAAGCCGACAGCACCATCCCCGCCGAATACGTGATGCTCTACCACTACCTGGGCGATCCCGACCCGGCGGTGGAAGCGCGCATCGCCAAGTATCTGCGCCGCTGCCGCACCGCCGAGGGCGGCTGGCCACTGTTCCATGGCGGCGATTTCAACATGAGCGCCTCGGTGAAGGCGTACTACGCACTGAAGCTGATCGGCGACCATCCCGACGAGCCCCATATGGCGGAAGCCCGGGCGGCCATCCTGGCCCGCGGCGGGGCGGCGCGCGCCAACGTGTTCACCCGCTTCACGCTCGCCCTGTTCGGCCAGGTGCCCTGGCGCGGCGTGCCGCTGATGCCGGTGGAAGTGATGCTGCTGCCGCGGTGGTTCCCCTTCCACATGTCCAAGGTGTCCTACTGGTCGCGCACGGTGATCGTGCCGCTGGTGATCCTCAACGCCTTGAAGCCCTTGGCCCGCAACCCGCGCGGCGTGGACATCCGCGAGCTGTTCACCGTACCGCCGGAACGCGAGAAGCACTTCACCACCAACCCCACGGGCTCGGTGATCGGCGGGCTGTTCCTGGCACTGGACAAGGTGCTGCACCTGCTGGAGCCGGCGGTGCCCAAGGCGATCCGCCGGCGCGCCATCGATCGCGCAGTGGCGTTCGCGCGCGAACGCATGAACGGCGATGAGGGGCTGGGCGGCATCTATCCGGCCATGGCCAACCTGGTGATGGCGTTCGATGCGCTGGGCTTCCCGCGCGACCATCCCGAAGTCGCCAAGGCGCTGGCCGCCATCGAGAAGCTGGTGGTGTTCAGCGACGATGAGGACGGCGAGGTGTTCGTGCAGCCCTGCCCGTCGCCGGTGTGGGACACCGGGCTCGCCATGCATGCGCTGCTGGAAGCCGGCGTGGAAGCAGGCGACCCGCGCCTGCGCGATGCCGCCAAATGGCTGCGCGACCGCCAGATCCTCGACCATGTGGGCGACTGGGCCGACCGCCGGCCGGGCGTGCGGCCGGGCGGCTGGGCCTTCGAATACGACAACGACGACTACCCCGATGTGGATGACACCGCCCTGGTGGGCATGGCGCTGCACCGGCTGGATGCGGAAACCAACAGCGAGGACAACAAGGAAGCCATCGCCCGTGCGGCGGAATGGGTGATCGGCATGCAGTCCAAGAACGGTGGCTGGGGCGCCTTCGATGCCGACAACACCCACAGCTACCTGAACCACATTCCGTTCGCCGACCACGGCGCGCTGCTCGATCCGCCGACCGCCGACGTGACCGCCCGCTGCCTGGCTTTCCTCACCCAGATCGGCCATGGCCGCGACCACCCCACGGTGGCCCGCGCGCTCGACTATCTGCGCCGCGAGCAGGAGCCGGACGGCTCGTGGTTCGGCCGCTGGGGCACCAACTTCGTCTATGGCACCTGGTCGGTGGTAACGGCGCTGAATGCGGCCGGCGAGGACATGCAGGCCGACCACATCCGCCGCGCCGTCGACTGGTTGAAGGCCCGCCAGCAGCCCGATGGCGGCTGGGGCGAGGACGGCGCCAGCTACTGGGACGGGCGCAAGGACGAGGTGAAGGCCAGCACGCCGTCGCAGACCGCCTGGGCGGTGCTGGCGCTGATGGCGGCCGGCGAGGTGGATACCGACGCGGTGGCCCGCGGCATCGCCTTCCTGGAAGCCCATCCGCGCGAGGCGGACGGCGTGCGCTGGCAGGAGGACCTGTTCACCGCGGTCGGCTTCCCGCGCGTGTTCTATCTGCGCTACCACGGCTATGCGTCCTATTTCCCGCTGTGGGCGGTGGGCCGCTATCGCAGCCTGATGGACAAGAACGATCGCCACGTTGCCTGGGGCATCTGAGGCGCCCAACCCCCGTCCCTTCACCGGCTGGGCCTGGCCGGATGGCGCGCCGCTGCGCCTCGCCGTCATCACCGGCATGGTGGCGGAGGCCGCATGCCTGCCGCCGGGCCTGCCGGTCGCGGTGTCCGGCGGCGATCCGGCAAGGGCCGAAGCGCTGGCCCGCGCTGCGGTGGAGGCGGGAGCGGACATGCTGCTTTCGGTCGGACTGGCCGGCGGCCTCGACCCGGCGCTGCGCACCGGCGATGTGGTGGCCGGCTCCTGGGTGATCGGCCCCGGCGAAATCGATACCCCCTGTCCGGCCACGGTGCCGGTGCCCGGTGCGGTGTCCGCGGTGGTGGCGGGGGCCGACCGCCCGGCCCTGACACCGGCGGAAAAGGCCGACCTCCACGCGCGCTATCAGGCCGCGGTGGTGGACATGGAAAGCCACCGGGTGGCGCGGGCGGCGGCCGACGCCGACGTGCTGTTCGCCGTGCTGCGGGTGGTGCTGGATCCTGCAGATCTTGCCATTCCGGCATCCGCGTTGGGCGGGTTGGGGCCGGATGGGCGAACCCGGCCCATGGCGGTGCTGCGGGCGCTGGCCCGCCGGCCGGGCGACCTGCCGGCCCTGATCGGCCTGGCCTGGCGCACGCGCCGGGCGCTCAGGGTGCTGAAGCAGGCCCTGGCCGGGGCCACCGGCTTCGGCGAGTGAGGGGGAGAGGCGTCTTCTGGCGGAATGCCACGACGCTGGCCTCCTCGGCCGGCGTCAGCACCCTGCTCTTTGGGGTCTTCGGCCTCATCGATGCGTCGACAGGCATGGTCCGGGTCTGCCACTTCTTCACCGTCTTTGGGTTCAGGCCGTAGCCGGCGGCAAGAGCCCGGGTGCTTTCTTGCGACGCTTGGAGCTCGGCTCGAAGACACGGCGTCGCGCGAGCGAAGCCGTGAAGAACGCTTCCCATAGGGCATCCTCCCTCTGACGACCCAGGGTTGATGATGCACCGTCAGAATCCGGGACTGCACACCTAGAGCGTTTCACGTTTTGATGGAAACGTATCCGGCGTTGACGAAGTAGGCGTCACATTCGTCGGGACCGATGGTCGGCACGAGCTGGCCGATGTGCCGCCAGGTTTGCTCGACGGTGCGTTTCTGGGCGGCCCGCATCCAGTGCTTGATCTTGGCGAAGGCCTGCTCGATGGGATTGAGGTCGGGGCTATAGGGTGGCAGGTACCAAAGCCTGGCTCCGGCCGCCCGGATCAGGTGGCGGACGGCCGCCGACTTGTGAGACACAAGGTTGTCCATGATGACGATGTC
>JAGQRL010000101.1 GCA_020425485.1 Rhodospirillaceae bacterium | reverse complement strand
CGCCCAGCACAGCCAGGACTACGCGAGCTGGTATGCCCACTGCCCGGGCCTGAAGGTGGTGGCGCCGTGGTCGGCGGCCGATGCCAAGGGCCTGCTGAAATCGGCGATCCGCGATCCCAACCCGGTGGTGTTCCTGGAGAACGAGATTCTCTACGGCCAGAACTTCGACGTGCCCACCGACCCGGACTTCACCGTGCCCATCGGCCGGGCCAAGGTGGTGCGGCCGGGCACGGACGTTACCGTCGTCGGCTACTCCATCATGGTCGGCAAGGCGCTGGAAGCGGCCGAGGCGCTAGCGGGCGAAGGCATCGATGCGGAGGTGATCGACCTGCGCACCGTGCGCCCACTGGATGTCGCCACCGTCGTTGAGTCGGTGAAGAAGACCAACCGCATCGTCTCGGTGGAGGAAGGCTGGCCGGTGGCCGGCATCGGTGCGGAAATCGCCGCGCTGATGATGGAGCACGCCTTCGACTACCTGGATGCGCCGCTGGCGCGCGTGTGTTCGGCCGATGTGCCGCTGCCCTACGCCGCCAATCTGGAGCAGCTCGCACTGCCCCAGGCGGCCGATATCGTGGCGGCGGTCAAGGCCGTCTGCTACCGCGCCTGAGCCGCCGGTGCCCGCCGCAGCAACCCCGTAAGAACACTCAAGACATCCGCGTTCGGGAGGACGTGCCATGCCGATCGAGATCCTGATGCCGGCCCTGTCGCCGACCATGACGGAAGGCACGCTCGCGCGCTGGATGAAAGCCGAAGGCGACCAGGTGTCGGCCGGCGACATCGTGGCCGAGATCGAAACCGACAAGGCGACCATGGAGGTCGAAGCGGTCGACGAAGGCACGCTCGGCAAGATCCTGGTGGCCGGCGGGACGGAGAACGTGGCCGTGAACACGCCGATCGCACTGCTGCTGGCCGATGGCGAAGACGCCAGCGCCCTCGATCAGGCAGCCGCCAAGCCGGCCGCGAAGCCGCAAGCGGCTCAGGCGGAGGAGGCGGCGGCCCCGGCCAAGGCTGAAGCCGCCCCGGCACCTGCCGCTGCACCGGCACCCGCCGCACCCTCCGGCGGCCGGGTGTTCGCCAGCCCGCTCGCCCGCCGCATGGCCCAGCAGGACGGGCTCGACCTCGCAGCGATTTCCGGCAGCGGCCCCGGCGGCCGCGTCGTCAAGGCGGATATCGAACGCGCGCTCGCCGAAGGCACCGGCAAGGCCAAGCCTGCAGCCGCACCTGCCGCGGCGGCGGCGGACGCTGCCGCAGCGCCGGCCGCCCGCCCGGCCGTGGCGGGGCCGGACGCCAAGGCGGTGGCCGAAGGGGCGGGCATCCCCTTCACCGAGGTGGCCAATTCCAGCATCCGCAAGGTGATCGCCCGGCGGCTCACCGAGTCCAAGCAGACGGTGCCGCATTTCTACCTGACGGTGGAGTGCGCGCTCGACCGGCTGCTCGACGTGCGCAAGCAGCTCAACGCCCGCGGCGAGGCGACCGGCGTGAAGCTGTCGGTCAACGATCTCATCATCAAGGCGGCGGCGGTGGCGCTGCGCCAGGTGCCGGGCGCCAATGCCGCCTGGACCGAAAGCGCCATCCTCATGTTCGGACGGGTGGACATGTCCGTCGCCGTGGCGACCGACAGCGGCCTCATCACCCCCATCATCAAGGATGCCGCCAACAAGGGCCTGGCCGCCATCAGTGCGGAGATGAAGGACCTGGCGGTGCGCGCCCGCGACGGCAAGCTGAAGCCGGAAGAATTCCAGGGCGGCACCTTCACCATCTCCAACCTGGGCATGTTCGGCATCAAGGAGTTCGGGGCGATCATCAACCCGCCCCAGGCCTGCATCCTGGCGGTGGGGGCGGGCGAACAGCGCCCGGTGGTGGTGGACGGCGCCGTTGTCGTCAAAACCATGATGTCGGCCACCTTGTCGGTGGATCACCGGGTGGTCGATGGCGCGCTCGGCGCCCAGTACCTGCAAGCCTTCAAGGCGCTGGTGGAAGACCCGCTGGGCCTGCTGCTGTGACGGCGCGGGCCGCCGCAGCCACCCCGGACGCCGCTTCCAGAACTCCAGGAGACCGGCCATGGCCGACACCGCATTCGACCTGATCGTGCTGGGCGCCGGACCGGGCGGCTACGTTGCCGCCATCCGGGCGTCCCAGCTCGGCATGAAGACCGCCGTGATCGAGCGCGAGCACCTGGGCGGCATCTGCCTCAACTGGGGCTGCATCCCGACGAAGGCGCTGCTGCGCTGTTCGGAAATCAATCACCTGCTGCATTCGCTCGACCAGTACGGCTTCACCGCCAAGGAGGTGAGCTTCGACGTCTCCAAGATCGTCAAGCGCTCGCGCAAGGTGGCCAGCCAGCTTTCCGGCGGGGTGAAGCACCTGCTGAAGAAGAACAAGGTCACGGTGATCGATGGCCACGGCACGCTGAACGGTGCCGGCAAGGTGGTGGTGGACAAGACCACCTACACCGCCAAGCACATCATCATCGCCACCGGGGCGCGGGCACGCGTGCTGCCGGGCCTGGAGCCGGACGGCAAGCAGGTGTGGACCTACAAGGAAGCCATGGTGCCCGAAGCCCTGCCGAAGAGCCTGCTGGTGGTGGGCTCCGGTGCCATCGGCATCGAGTTCGCCAGCTTCTACCGCGCCATGGGGGCCGAGGTGACGGTGGTGGAGGTGCTCGACCGCATCCTGCCGGTGGAGGATGCCGAGATTTCCCAATTCGCCCACAAGGCGTTCGAGAAGCAGGGGATGAAGATCCTCACCTCGGCCAAGGTGGCGAAGCTGGAAAAGACAGCGAAGGACGTCACCGCCACCATCGAGGCCGGCGGCAAGTCCACCACCGTGACGGTGGAGAAGGTGATCCTGGCGGTCGGCATCGACGGCAATGTGGAGAATATCGGCCTGGAGACGACCAAGGCGAAGACCGACCGCGGCCACATCGTCGTCGACAAGTGGCTGCAGACCGACGAGCCGGGCGTCTACGCCATCGGCGACGTGGTGGGGCCGCCCTGGCTTGCCCACAAGGCCAGCCACGAGGGCGTGATCTGCGTGGAGAAGATCGCCGGGCTGAAGGACGTGCACCCGCTCGACACCAGCCGCATCCCCGGCTGCACCTACTGCACGCCGCAGATCGCCAGCGTCGGCCTGACCGAGGCCAAGGCCAAGGAGAAGGGCCACGAGGTGAAG
Organism: Rhodospirillaceae bacterium; assembly: GCA_020425485.1. Lineage (GTDB taxonomy): Bacteria > Pseudomonadota > Alphaproteobacteria > DSM-16000 > Inquilinaceae > JACKIH01. The sequence continues at coordinate 4,481 of JAGQRL010000101.1, read as the reverse complement.
GTCGGCCGCTTCCCCTATATCGGCAACGGCAAGGCGATCGCGCTGGGCGAACCGGACGGCATGATCAAGACGGTGTTCGACGCCAAGACCGGCGAGCTGCTGGGCGCCCACATGGTGGGGGCGGAGGTGACGGAGCTGATCCAGGGCTACACCGTCGCCAAGACGCTGGAGACCACGGAAGCAGAGCTGATGCACACCGTGTTCCCGCACCCGACCCTGAGCGAGATGATGCACGAAAGCGTGCTCGATGCTTACGGCCGGGCGATCCACTTCTAGCGCCGGCGGCACGAGCCCCGCGGCAGCGGCGATGGCGACGCGCCCGACCCCCATGCTCACCCGCCTGGCGGTGCTGGGCCTGCTGGCCACCGGGCTGCTCGCCACCTGCCTGCTGTTAAGTTTCGACCAGTTGGGCCGGCGTGCGGACCAGGCCTATTGGGGGGCGTTGCTGGCCTGGCTGGCGGTGGCTGCCCTTGTATTCGGCGCAGTGCTGGTGCGGCGTTTGCGCTGGCGTGCGGCAGCCGCAAGACGGTAGCGCTTGGATCGTTCGTCCCACCGGCCTACTTTAATAAGATCGAACCGAGAACCAGTGCCATGGCTGATACCGACAGGCACCTTCGCCACCCCGAAAAGCAGCACCGGCCGGATACGCCGCGGAGCGCCAAGCCGGGCTGGATTCGCGTCAAGGCGCCGGTGTCCAAGGGCTACCGCGACCTGCACGCGCTGATGCGCGAAAAGGGCCTCAACACAGTGTGCGAGGAGGCGGCCTGCCCCAATATCGGGGAATGCTGGGCGCACGGCCACGCCACGGTGATGATCCTCGGCTCCGTGTGCACGCGGGCCTGCGCCTTCTGCAACGTCGCCACCGGCCGGCCCGACCAGCTCGATCCCCACGAGCCGGAGCATGTGGCCGAAGCGTGCCGCAGCCTGGGGCTGAAGCACCTGGTGGTCACCTCCGTCGACCGCGACGACCTGCCGGACGGCGGCGCCGCCCATTTCGCCGAGACCATCCGCGCGGTGCGCGCCAGCACGCCGGACACCACCATTGAGATCCTGACGCCGGACTTCATGCGCAAGCCCGGTGCGGTGGAAACCGTGGTGGAGGCGCGACCGGACGTGTTCAACCACAACCTGGAAACCGTGCCGCGGCTCTATCCCGGCATCCGGCCGGGGGCGCGCTACTTCACCTCGCTGCAACTGCTGGCGCGTGTGAAGGAGCTGGACCCCGCCATGTTCACCAAGTCCGGCCTGATGGTGGGGCTGGGCGAGAGCGACGAGGAGATCTTCCAGGTGATGGACGATCTGCGCGCCGCGGATGTGGATTTCCTCACCATCGGCCAATACCTGCAGCCGACGCCCAAGCATGCGGCGGTCGACCGCTACGTCCATCCCGACACCTTCAAGACCCTGGAGCGCGTGGCTCGCGGCAAGGGGTTCCTGATGGTTTCCGCCTCGCCGCTGACCCGGTCCTCCTACCTGGCCGGCGACGATTTCGAACGCCTCCGTGCGGCCCGCGAAGCCAAGCTTTCGGGCCTGTCCTCCATGCGCCTGGTCGATCTCGCGGCGCCGCCGGCCGCCTAGCCCAAGGTCCGGTGCAAACCCCAGAAGGCTGAAACATGCCGACCCATGCGGAACGGCGCATTCTTCCCCACGCACCCGAGCAGCTCTTCGATCTGGTGGCGGATATCGAAGCCTATCCGCAGTTCCTGCCCTGGTGCCGGGCCTCCCGCATCACCAATCGCTACGACAATGTGGTGGTTGCCGACCTGATCATCGGCTTCAAGCTGGTGCGCGAGAAGTTCACCAGCCACGTCACCCTGTTCCGGCCTGGCGAGATCAAGGTGGAATACACCAAGGGGCCGCTGCGCTACCTGAACAACCACTGGGTGTTCGAGCCGCACCCGGATGGCTGCGTGGTCGACTTCTACATCGATTTCGAGTTCCGCTCGCGCACCTTGCAGAAGCTGATCGGCGTGCTGTTCAACGAAGCCGTGCAGCGCATGGTGCGGGCGTTCGAGACGCGGGCGGACGATGTCTACGGCTCCGGCCGCGGCGGGCGGGCGGCCCCGCAATCGACCAACACCATGGGCAACGCGGCAGCCCGCTGACGGATCTCCACCGGCTCCCGCCGGCCCGCTCAATCCGTCAGGAAGCGCGGCGGCCGGGTGCGGTCCCGGCACACGTCCGCAGCCGCGATTTCCGGCATTTCCACAAAGGCGGCCGCCGCCGTGGTGGCGCAGGGGAAGCGGCCGAGCAGCCCGTGGCTGGCCCGGGCCACCTCGATCACCTGCACATTGGCGAAACCGCGCGCCGCGGCGTAGGCCCAGGCCGGCGGCGTGACCGGATCGTAGGAGCCCGTCAGCATCAGCACCGGCACGGCGGAGAAAACCGGCTCGCGCAGGTCCTGCGGCACCGCCGCCACCGGCCAGTCCGGGCACACCTCCCAGGCGATGGCGACGCCGTGTCCGCTGGAGTAGGGCACATGGGCCGCCACCTGCCGGGCATAGGTGGTGAAGTCGGCATAGGCCCAGTCGCTGGAGCATTCGGTGGACAGCGCCACGCCTTCGCTGAGCAGGCCGCCGGAGCCCGCGGCGCGGGCCACGAAGGGGGCGATCTCGTGCATGTCGCCGGTGCCGCCGTGGCGGATCGCCAGCGGCAGGCGCGGCAGCAGGGTAGGATCGCCGGCCATCACGATCATCGCGTCGATCACGTCGCCCGGGGTCAGCGGCATGTCCGCGGCACCCTCCAGCGACCAGCGGGTGATGCTGGCGGTGCCCGCCACCAGGCGTTCCACCATGGCATCGAAATGTTCCGCCAGGTCGCCGAAGGCCGCCCGGCAGCGCCAGTCGATGCGGCAGTCGTCGAACAGCAGCTCGAACACGCCGGCGCGCACCGCCGGGGCTTCCACCAGGCCGTTCACCTCGGGGGGATAGACACCGTCCAGCACCGCGGTGCGCACCAGCTCCGGGGCGGCGCGCAGCACCTGCATGGCCACCCGCGTGCCGTAGGACACGCCCACCAGGTTGACCCGGTTGAGCCCCAGCGCCCGCACGATGCGCACGGCATCGGCGGCGTGGTCGGGCAGGCGATAGTTCGACAGGTCGATGCCCTGGGCCAGGATGCGGTCGCGGCAGGCCAGCAGCCGCTGGGCTTCCAGTTGCAGCGGATCGGCGGCAAAGCCGGGCGCTGGCGGTACGGCGGGGATGTCATCGCAATCGAGGCTGGGGCGCGAGCGGCCGGCGCCGCGGGCATCGTAGACGATGACGTCGCGCAGGCGGCGGAACCCGGCCGTCTCGTCCCACCAGCTTTCCGCCGCGTCGTCGTCGAAGGCCGGTTGGCCGGGACCGCCGTTCAGCCACAGCACCGGGTCCGGCTCCGGGGTCGCTGCCGTGCTGTGGAGGATCGCCAGGAACAGGCTGGGGGCGATGGGATCGGCGGCGGTGTGCAGCACATAGCAGGTCGCCTGCTCGCCCTCCGGCACGAAGAAGCTGCACTCCGCCGGTTCCAGCAGCGGCTGTGCGCCGGCTGGCCCTGTGGCGGCGACGATCACCAGCAGAACGATCGAAAGCGCGGTTCGCACCATGCACCATGCCGGGAAAGGACAACCCATACGCACGGTGTCAGAAATAGACGCGCCCCTGCGTTCCATCCACCCCAACGCGCGGAAACGGATGAAGGTTCCTGCACCGTGGGTCGGCGTCGGCGAGGCGCGAACGGCTCAGGCGGTGGCGCGGTCCAGCAGCAGGCGGAGTGCGGTGGCCACCGTCTGCCGGCGCACCGCCGCCCGGTCGCCGGCAAACACGTGGTGTTCGGCGTGCACCGGGCCATCCCGCCGGGCGCTGGCGAAATGCACCAGCCCCACCGGCTTCTTGGCCGATCCGCCGCCGGGCCCGGCAATGCCGGTGACCGCCACCGTGAGGTCGACCGGGGCGTGGGCGAGCGCACCTTCCGCCATGGCCCGCGCCACCGGCTCGCAGACGGCACCCAGGCGCGCCAGCAGCCCGGCATCCACCCCCAGCATGCGGGTCTTGGCGGCGTTGTCGTAGGTCACGAAGCCGCAGGCCACGACGTCCGACGAGCCGGCAATCTCCGTCAGCGCGCCGCAGATCAGGCCGCCGGTGCAGCTTTCCGCCGTCGCCAGATGCAGGCCGCGGCTGCGGCAGGCGTCCAGCACCCGGCGGGCGAGGTCGTCGATTTCGGCGGAGTCGGGAACAGGCATCGGCTCACCCATGGGAAAATGCGATCACGGCCAGCACGCCCAGCGCGATCAGTCCGACAATGGCCAGCGTCCGGCCAGCCCGCCGCATCACCCAGCGGCGCAGGCCGGGGAACAGCGCCAGCGCCACAATGGAGATGACCACGATTTGCAGCCACATGGCTTGGTCCTTGTTGGGTTCGGCAGGCGGCGCTGGAACGCTTTGCCATATTGAGTTCAAGCTGCACCAGCCCGCTCCCCCGTCCGGCCACCCAAGCCATTGTAAACT
>JAGQRL010000448.1 GCA_020425485.1 Rhodospirillaceae bacterium | reverse complement strand
CGCGGCAGCAGCGGCGGGCGCCCGGCCCCAGGGCTTGGCGCCGCAGCCGTTCTTGCGGCCGCGCTGGCACTCGCTCCCACCGCATCGGCCCAGCAGGCGCCGGGCCAGGACGTGCCTGCCGAGCGGGACGCCCCGGCGGCCGATGCCGCCGACCGGCTCGACCGGGTGGGCGATGCGCTGGACCAGATCCGCGACCAGGGCTCCACCCTGGCGCGCGAACTGGACGCGGTGGAAGGCGAGCTGGAGGAGCTGCGCACCCGGCTGGTGGCCTCCACCGATCAGGTGCAGGTGCTGCACCGGCAGATCGCCGAGGTGGAAGCGGAAATCGCCGTCCTCGACGCCGCGCGGTCCCGCCTGGAAGAGCAGATCGCCGCCGGCCGCCGCCAGATCGCGGTGATGGTGGAATCGCTGCACCGCCTTGCCCGCGTGCCCTCCGGCCTGCTGCTCGGCCTCGATGAAGCGCCGATGGACCGCTTCCGCGCCGGCGTGATCGTGCGCTCCGGCATCGAATCGGTGCGCACCGCCATGGCGCAGCACGCCGCCCGCATCGAGCGGCTGGGCGACATCCGCGCCACCCATGTGGCCCGCCGCGACCACCTGGAGGAGCTGCGCGCCGACCTCGACCTGCGCACCGCCAGCCTTGAAGCCGATATCGAGCGCCGGCAATGGCTGATCGACCGGGCGCGCGAGGCGGTGTCGCTGACCCAGGGGCCGCTGGACGCCCTGGCGGAAGAAACCGGCGACCTGGGGCGCATTGTCGCCGATCTGGAAGCCCGCGAACCGGTAACGCTGCCGCCCCAGGCGGTGGCCGCCGCGGTGCGCGACGTGGTGGCGGAAGCCCGCGGCGGCGGGGCGGAATCGCTGAGCCCGGTGGAAGGCAGCGATGCCGGCGACCTCAACGGCCTGTGGTTCGGCAATGCCCAGATCGCCGCGGCCGCCCGCGACCTGGCGGAAACGCCGGCAGTGGGGCCGGCCCCGCTCGACGAGCGCACGGCGCTGGCCATGCTCGACCCCAACACGCCGCTGATGGACCTGATCCGCCGCGACGACGGGCTGATGTTCGAGGGCCTGCGCCCGGCGGTGCCGGTGGAAGGGCTGATGGGCGGCGATGCCGTAACCCTGCCCTCACGGCCACTGGATGGCGACACCGGCGCCCTGGTCGCCAGCACCGGGCCGACCCGCGACCTGCTGCCGCTGCCGGTGATCGACGGGGTGGTGCTGCCGGTGGACGGCTGGGTGGAAAGCCAGTACGGCGACCCCGACCTGCTGGGCGAGCCGCTCAGCGGCATCCGCGTGCGCACCGGCACCGGCTCGCCGGTGGTGTCGCCGCTGGACGGCACGGTGCGCTTCGTCGGCGAATTGCCGTCCTACGGCGAGACCTTGATCCTGGAACATCCAGACGGATACCATTCGGTCATCGCCGGGCTCGGACAGGTCAATGTGGCGGTGGGCCAGGAGGTTCTCCTGGGTGAGCCTGTGGGTGTGGTTTCCGCGCCACAAAACGATCACAGTGGTACGTCGATTCTGTATTACGAGCTGCGCCAACGCGGTCGCCCCGTCGACCCGCTGGAGCGCCTGGGCGCGGTGCAACGGAGAGGATCACAATGAAGCATGGAATTGCGGCGGTACTGATCGGCGCAGTCATAGTCGCGTTCTCGGTACCCCTCGCCCTGTCGCAGGACGATTCCAGCACCGACACCTACCGGCAGCTTGACCTGTTCGCCACCGTGTTCGAGCGCGTGCGCGCCGACTATGTGGAGGAAGTCAGCGACGAGGAGCTTGTGGAGGCGGCGATCAGCGGCATGCTGGCATCGCTCGACCCCCATTCAAGCTATCTCAACCAGGACAGCTTCCAGGACATGCAG
>JAGQRL010000100.1 GCA_020425485.1 Rhodospirillaceae bacterium | reverse complement strand
GATGCGGTCGTAGATGAAGCCGCCGGTGCGGGTGGCCGGATCGCCGGGGAAGACGAAACTGACGGCGCCCGCACCCTCAGCGGCCATGCACCGGCCCTTCGAAGGAGGCCCAGGCGATGTGGCTTTCGTGCAGGGTGACCTTGATGGAGGAGATCCCCGCGGCCCCGGCCCCCAGGCGGCCGGCATCGATGGCCACCACCATGCGGTCGAACACCACGCGGGCCATCACCTCCGTGGTGGTGTTGATGCCGTTGAACTCCGCCTCGTCGTCCAGGTTGCGGTAGTTGAAGCTGCCCAGCGCTTCCTTCAGCACCGTGGAAGCGAGCCCGATGTCCACGACGATGCCGTCCTCGTCCAAGGTCTCGCGGCGGAACTCCACGTCGACGATGAAGGTGGCGCCGTGCAGTTTCTGGGCGGGGCCGAACACCTCGCCGCGGAAACTGTGGGCGATCATCACATGGTCGCGGATGCCCAAGGTGTAGAGCGGTGCTGTCATAGCCTGGATCACTCGTTGGGGGCGGCGGGGTAGCGCACCACGTGGCACAGCGCACCGGCGGGGTGCTGATGCAGATGCAGCATGGTGCGCGGCAGATCAGCGAAGTCGGACCATCCGGTCAACAGCACGTCGAGCCGCGGGTCATCCAGCAGGCTGAGCGCCAGGGCCAGGCGGTCGCGGTGGGCCGTACGCGTACGCTTAGTCGGCGCCACCCGGCCGACCTGGGAGGACTTCAGCGTCAGGCGCTGGGCGTGGAAGGCATGGCCCAGGGGTACTGCGGGCCGGGCGATGCCGTACCAGCTCAGCTCCAGCACCGTGGCTTCCAGCCCGGCCAGGCCCAGCGCCGTCGTCAGCCCGGCCTCGCTGGCCGAGGCGTGCACCACCAGGTCGCAGTCGCCTTCCGCCTGGCCCGGCACGGCGAAGCCGATCCCCAGCGCCGCCGCCACCTCCGCCCGCCCCTCGTCGATGTCGACAAGCTGCACCCGGGTGCCCGGAATGCCGCCGATCAGCCAGGCGACCAGGCAGCCCAGTGTGCCGCCGCCCACCACGGCGACGCGGTCGCCCACCGTCGGCAGGGCATCCCACACCGCGTTGACGGCGGTTTCGGCATTGGCGGCCAGCACCGCGCGGGCGGGCGGTACGCCGTCCGGCAGCGGCAGCACGGCAGACGCGGGCACGCAGAACACGTCCTCGTGGGGGTGCAGGCAGAACACGGTGCGGCCGGCAAGGTCCGCCGGGCCTTCCACCACCTGCCCCACGGCGGCATAGCCGTACTTCACCGGGAAGGGGAACACGCCCTCCTGGAAGGGGGCGCGCATGCGGGCAAACTCGCTGTCCGGCACGGCACCGGCGAACACCAGGCTCTCGGTGCCGCGGCTCACACCGGTGAACCAGGTCTCCACGATCACGTCATCGTGACGGGGTGTGTCCACCGTTCGGTCCCGGATTTCGCCATGAAGGGGGGCGATACACCAGAAGCTCCTGGAAACGCGGGAGTCGGCCACAGTGGAAGCCTCGTTACTTGTGCGGGGGACCCATGCAGCGGGAACACCATGACGTAGGTGTGGTTTACACGCCACAGTGGACCGGGTTTAGGGCCCTACGTGATTGACCTCGCAGAATTTCGCCTAGGTCTCAAGCCGGCCGGACGCCCGTCCATCTCGCCACCCCCAATTGTGCCATTGCGGACCGCCCATGACCGACCTGGTCTCTGCCCGTCCAGTTCCTCCCGCAGCGCGCGGGTTCGCCATCGCAGACCCGGCCTGGCGCCGCCGCCTGCTGCTGCGCCGCGTGCTGTTCGCCACCGCCGTGCTCGCCACCGTCGGCGGGCTGGGGGTGTGGATGGCCAAGGTGCTCAGCCTGCACGGCTGGCAGCCGCTGGAGTTCCTGATGCTGGCCTCCTACCTGATCACCACGCCGTGGGTCGCGGTGGGCCTGTGGAACGCGGTGATCGGCGTGCTGGTGCTGCGCCTGGCGCGCGATCCCGTGGCCGCGGTCACCCCGCCGGTACGCCGGGTGGCGGAGAACGCGCCGGTTACCGGCAAGATCGCCGTGATCATGCCGGTCTACAACGAGGACGCGGCACGGGTGTTCAAGCACCTCAAGGTGGTGTCCGACAGCCTGGAGGCGACCGGCCAGGCCGACCGCTTCGACATCCACCTGCTGAGCGACAGCAACGATCCCGCCACCATGGCGGCGGAAGATGCCGGCTTCGCCCGCTGGCAATCCGGCCATCCCCGGGCGGGCCAGATCTTCTACCGCCGCCGCGTCGTCAACGACCGGCGCAAGGTGGGCAACATCAAGGAGTTCGTTGACCGCTGCGGCGACAACTACGACGCCATGGTGGTGCTGGACGCCGACAGCGTGATGACCGGCAACGCCATCGTGCGCCTGGTGCGCGTGCTGGAAGCCAACCCCGATGCCGGCATCATCCAGGCGCTGTCGCTGGGCCTGCCGTCGAAAAGCGGCTTTGCCCGCCTGTTCCAGTTCGGCATGCGCCACGGCATGCGCGTCTACGCCACCGGCCAAGCCTGGTGGCAGGGCGACGAAGGGCCGTATTGGGGGCACAACGCGGTGGTGCGCATCGCCCCGTTCCGCGCCCATTGCGACCTGCCCGACATCCCCCAGGGCCGCGCCTTCCCCGGCCAGATCATCAGCCACGACCAGATCGAAGCGGCGGTCATGCGCCAGGCCGGCTACGGCGTGTGGGTGGTGCCGGAAGAAGGCGGCAGCTACGAGGAAAACCCGCCGACCTATTTCGACTTCCTGAAGCGCGACCTGCGCTGGTGCCAGGGCAACACCCAGTATCTCGGCCTGATCGGCATGCAGGGCTTCCGGGCGCGGCCCATGGGCTGGTTCCAGATCGGCCACGCCATCTTGATGTACCTGTCGGTGCCGGCCTGGCTCGCCTTCATCTTCGCCGGCTTCACCCAGGCCGCCCTCTACACCATGGGGGTGGCGGACGAAGCGATCCTCGGGCCGCTCGGCAGCGTGTCGGTGGAAGAAGGGCTGTGGCTGTTCCTCACCATGATGGCGCTGGTGTTCGCACCCAAGCTGGTGGGGGTGGCGGGCGTGCTCACCAGTGCCACACGCCGGCGCACCTATGGCGGGGCGGGCCGGCTGCTCATCAGCACGCTGGCGGAGATCGTGTTCTCCATCCTGCTGTCGCCGGTGATCGCGGTGGCGGTAACGCTGTTCCTCATCCGCCTGGTGTTCGGCCGCCGCGTCGGCTGGGGTTCCCAGGAACGCGATGCCCATGCCGTGCCGCTGGGCGTGGCGGTGCGCGGGCTGTGGCCGCAGCTTCTCATCGGTGCCGGGGCCGGCCTAGGCCTGGCGTTCGCCTTGCCGTCGGCCCTGCCCTGGGCGGTGCCGTTCTTCGGCAGCCTGCTGCTGTCGGTGCCGTTCGCCTGCCTGACCGCCGATCCGGGCTTCGGGCGCTGGCTGACGCGCCACAAGATCGCGGCCATCCCGGAGGAGCTGGCAACTCCGGCGGAGCTGCTGCCGGTGGTGGCCCCGGTGCACGAAGCCGCGCGGCCGCAAACCGGCCGCCGCGTGTTCGCCCCGGCGGTGGGCAGCGGCGACTGAGCTTCGGCGGAGATTGAAGGCGGCGGCGCGATCGGCGCCGCCTCGCCCAGCGTCCCCCCCGATCGGCGAAAACCGTCCCCTTGGCCGGCCCGACGTGTCACCCTGCCGGGCGATGCCACCAGGCCCGACCGGGGGGACGATCTGTGCTGCGCAAGGCCAAATTCTTCTTCGCCGTCGTCAGCTTCTTTGTCCTGGCCTGGCTGCTCTATGCCAGCCCGGTACCGGAGATCGCCGAAGAACTGCCGAGGCATCGGGAAATCGGCATCGGCTTTGCCATCCTCGGCGTCATTTCCGCCCTGGCGCCGTTTTTCATCCTGGCCCGGCGGCTGATGCTGTTCTTATGCCTGGGGATGCTGGCCGCCCTGCTCTTCTATGCGGCGTCCCGGGTTCCCGGCGATGAGGAGCCGTGGACGCAGATCGGCTTCATCGTGGCCGGCGGCGTGCTGGCCCTCACCGGGCTGGTGGCGCTGACCGGCGCGTTCGATCCGGCCAAGGATCAGCCCAAGCGCAAGGAAAGCCTGGGCAGGGAGTTCGCCAACGAGGGCGCGTCCAAGTTCGCCAAGGAGATGTTCGAGGACTGACCGCCCCGCGCGCCCCGCGCCCCCGGGAGGCCCGCGCCGACCGCTCAGAAGTCTTCGGGAAAATACTGCATGGCGCAGACCAGCGGGTTGGGTGCTGCCTGGCCGAGCCCGCAGATGGACGCATCGCGCATGGCCTGGCTCAGCTCGGTCAGCAGCACCTCGTCCCACACCTCCGCCCCCATCAGGGCCAGCGCCTTTTCCGTACCGACGCGGCACGGCGTGCACTGGCCGCAGCTTTCATCGGCGAAAAAGGCCATCAGGTTGCGCGCCACCTCGCGCATGTTGTCCTGGTCCGACAGCACGACGACGGCGGCCGAGCCGATGAAGCAGCCGTACTGTTCCAGCGTGCCGAAATCGAGCGGCACCCGGTCCAGATGGGCCGGCAGGATGCCGCCGGACGCACCGCCCGGCAGATAGCCCTTCAGCCGGTGCCCCTCGGCCATGCCGCCGCAGTATTCGGTGACCAGTTCGCGCAGGGAGATGCCGGCCGGTGCCAACTTCACCCCCGGTTCCTTCACCCGGCCGGACACGGAGTAGCTGCGCAGCCCCTTGCGGCCGTTGCGCCCGTGGCTCGCCCACCAGTCCGGCCCCTTGGCGATGATCTCCGGGAACCAGTAGACGGTTTCGATGTTGTGGGTCAGCGTCGGCCGGCCGAACAGCCCGACCTGGCTGGGATAGGGCGGCTTGTGGCGCGGCAGGCCGCGCTTGCCTTCGATCGATTCGATCATGGCGCTTTCTTCGCCGCAGATGTAGGCCCCGGCACCGCGGCGCAGGTGGATCGGCATGCCGGCACCGAGCCCGGCCTCTGAGAGCGCTGCAATCTCGCGCAACAGGATCTCGCGGGCGGCGGGGTATTCGTCGCGCAGGTAGAGGTATATGGCATCGGCCTCCACCAGCCAGGCGCCGATCAGCATGCCTTCCAGCACCTGATGGGGCCGGCGTTCCAGGTAGAAGCGGTCCTTGAAGGTGCCGGGCTCGCCCTCGTCGCCATTCACCGCCATCAGCCGCGGGGCCGGCTGCTGGGCCACCAGGCGCGACTTGGTGCCGGCGACGAAGCCCGCACCACCCAGCCCGCGCAGGCCGGAATGTTCCAGCAGGCCCTGGATGTCCTCGCGGCTGCGGATGCCCGACAGGCATTCGCCGAGGATGCGGTAGCCGCCTTCCGCCCGGTAGGCCGCCAGGTCCTGGTAGGCGGGGATCGCCGGATGGGTGTCGCCCGCGGCCACCGCTGCCGCCAGCTTGGCGGCATCCGCACCGTCGATGTGGCGGTGGCCCAGCTCGGCCGTCGGTGCCAGGTCGCAGCGGCCCATGCAGGGGGCGCGCACCACCCGCACGCCGTCGCCCAGCATCTCCTGGGCCTGGCGCACCAGGTCGTCGGCCCCCCTAAGCACACAGGCGATGCTGTAGCACACCCGCACGGTCAGCGGCGGCGGGGCGGCCTCGCCATCGGCCAGCACGTCGAAAT
>JAGQRL010000099.1 GCA_020425485.1 Rhodospirillaceae bacterium | reverse complement strand
ACCCTGGTGCGGGACATCGTGTCGGGCGCCTTCTTCCTGATGGACGATGCCTTCCGGCTCGGCGAGTACATCGATCTCGGCAGCGTCCAGGGCTCGGTGGAGAAGATCAACGTGCGCTCGCTGCAGCTCCGCCACCACCGCGGCGCGCTGCACACCGTGCCGTTCGGCGAGATCACCACGCTGACGAACTACAGCCGCGACTGGGCGATCATGAAGCTGCGCTTCCGCGTGCCCTTCGACACCGACGTGGAGAAGATGCGCAAGGTGATGAAGCAGGTGGGCAAGGACCTGCTGACCAACCCGGAGATCGGCCAGGATTTCCTGCAGCCGCTGAAATCCCAGGGCGTGGTGGAGGTGGACGACTACGGCCTGATCGTCCGCACCAAGTTCATGAGCAAGCCGGGCAAGCAGTTCCTCATCCGCCGCCACGCCTATGCCGCCATGCAGAAGGCGCTGGCGGAAAACGGCATCGCCTTCGCCAAGCCGGAGGTGCGGGTGTCGATCGACAAGCCCGGCCGGGCGGACGACGAGGCCCTGGCCGAAGCGCTGGAGCCGGCGGGTGCGGCGGCCTTGACGGCGGTGACCCGCGGCAGAACGGCGGGCGAGTAGGGCGAACCGGGCCTACGGCTGGCGTTGCGGCGGCAGCGGCGGCGGCAGCGGCGGGTTTTCCGGGATCGGCAGGCGCGGCGGCGGCGGTTCTAGCGGCTCTTCCGGCTCCGGCTCGTAGGCGCAGTGGTCCACCCACACGTCGTACACCGCATGGTCCATCGCCGAGATCGACGGCGAGGAGGAGAACATCCAGCCGGAAAAGGCCAGCCGCTCCACCTGGCCCGGCGGCGTGTCGACGATTTCCAGGAAGGCCGCGTTTTCCGGCGCTTCTTCCGGGCGCGAGCCGAAGCAGGCGCGCACGGTGACGCTCAGCGTGCCAAAGGTCACGGTTTCGCCCACCGGCACGTCCAGCCGCGTGACCCGGGCGGTGATCTTGTCGAGCGCCCGCAGCAGTGCATACGGCATTTCCACGGTCGGCTGGGTGGCTCCCGCGCCGGCGGCACCGATGCCGGCGGCGATCAGGCCCGCCAGCAATGACCGGGCAAGGACGGCGACGGGGCGGCAACGCATCAAGGTGGAACTCCGAAGGACACGGGCGGAACGGCACCCTATGCCACGGTATGAAATCATGAGAGTGGCGACAGTTTGGCCTGCCTGCGGCCGGTCCTGGCGCCCGCCCTGGGGCGTGCCGTCCGGTGCTGGGGGCTACTGGTCGTCCCGGCCAAGGCTCTCCAGGCTGAAAATGACCTGACCGAGAAGTTGTTCCAGCCCCGGCGTCGACTGGGTGTAGGAAATCTCGCCGCCCGGCTCCAGCACCTCGTCGTAGCCGCCGCCGGGATCGATCTGCACGAACATGCCGCCGAGCAGACCTTCGCTGGCCACCGTGGCGCTGGCATCGGTGTGGAGCGTGATCGCCGGGTCGATGCTCATGCGCACCACGGCCTGGTAGGTGTTGGGGTCGAGTGCCGTGTCCACCACGCTGCCGACGCGCACGCCGCTGATGGTGACATCGGAGCCGGTGGTGAGCCCGGTGATCTGGTCGAACCGGGCTTCCACCACATAGCCTTCCACAGCACCGAGATCGGCACTGGTATAGGCAAACACCAGGAACAGAGCGGCGACGACCAGCACGACCGCGCCCATCACGCTTTCAATGACGTTGTGGTGCATGGAGGCGTCGCGTCGCTGTGGCAGGAAGAAACGGAAGCGGGCCGCCCGTCAGGAGGGGACCCACGGCTCGTAGTCGCCGGTCGCCCGGTCGCGCCGGCCGCCCATCAGGGTGTGGCCCGGCGGGCGATAGGCGCCCATGGTGCCGGTGGCATTGGCCTGGTGCGGCTTCTGCCAGCCCCGGCGCAGGGGGTTGTCGTCCGACGGCACCTGGTCGGTCTGGAAATGCAGCCAGGCATGCCATTCCGGCGGCACCCGGCTGGCTTCGGACTCGCCGCCGTCGAACACCACCCAGCGGCGCTTGCGGCGCAGCAAGGGGTGCACCTTGCGGGCCTGGTAGTAGGCATTGCCGTCGGCATCCTCGCCCACGCGCTCGCCACGCAGCCGCGTCACGAACCTGAGATAGGCGCGCATGCTCCATTCGGTGACGTTGAAGCCCATCGACAGGCCCTTCGCAGCGGGTTCCCACACCATGCCGCCACCGGCCCCCATCTGGACATCCCGGGCGATCCGTTCTCATGGGGCCGGGACGGGGGTGGAGGCCACCCCGCCCGCCGGGTGGCGGCCGGGGCTTGCGGCTGCAAGATCAATCGCGCGGACTATGGCACCGGCCCCCAGCGGCGTCCAGCCCGCCCCTCATGTGCGGTCCGGTGCCGATTCCGCCCGTCGCAAAACGCCCTAGCCGTCGGTGTCGAAGCTCACCGGCAGGGAGGACAGCGGCACCAGCTCCACCACATAGGGGGCGGTGAGGATCTGGGCCGTGGTGGCACCGGGGGCCGGCGGCGTTTCCCGGTACTGCACGGTGATCTCATCGGGCGATTCCAGCACGTCGGTGATCGTCACCTGGTAGCCGGCGGTCGGCCGGGCGCCGAGGAACACCGCCACCGCCATCGCCTCTTCGGGCAGCGGCCCTGGCGGATCCTCGCCGACGAGCTGCCACAGCAGGCGCCAGCCGCGCTCCTCGCGCGCCGTCACGAACATGTCGTTGAAGGCGGCACTCTGCTGGCCGGACCAGGTGAACCGATCGTCAATCCGCGGCACCGGCCCGGTCATCGGCGTGGCCTGGGCAACCTGGGGCGAAGTGCCCACGGGTTCGGCCATCGCCGTGTCACCGCTGCGCAGGCTGGAGCACGACGCCACCAGCAGCAAAGCGGTTGCAAGTGTCAGAGCGTGGATCGCCTGTCGCATCTGGTCCCTCCGGTGGATCATCGCATTGTGGTTCTTGTTGGCCTCCGCCGCGGCCGGCCCCTCCCCAGGGAGCGGACTAGCGCAGCCGGTGTTCGGCGAACGACGCCAGCAAGCTAGCGCCGATCGGCAAAATCTCATCGTTAAAATCGTAGTTCGGGTTGTGCACCGAACACGCATTCGGCCCGCCGTCCTGGCCGACGAACACGTAGGCGCCGGGCCGGGCGTTGAGCATGTAGGAGAAGTCCTCGCCGCCCATCACCGGGTCGAGGTTGCGCTCCACCTTGCCGACGCCGACCACGCTTTCGGCCACCGCGGCGGCCACATCGGCGAATTCCGGCGGGTTCACGGTGGCGGGATAGCCTTCGATGTAGTCCACCACGGCCTGGCCGCCGTAGCCCGCGGCGATGCCTTCGGCCATGCGGATCATGCCGTCACGCACGCGGTCGCGCACCTCGCGGTCGAAGGTGCGGATGGTGCCGCACATGTCCGCCTGGCCGGGGATCACGTTGAAGGCGGAGCCGGCATGGAACTGGGTGACGCTGAGCACGGCGGACTTCACCGGATCGGTGGTGCGGCTGATCAGCGACTGCCAGGCGGTGACGATCTGGGCGCCGATCACCACCGGGTCGACGGTCATGTGCGGCATGGCGGCGTGGCCGCCGTGGCCGCGGATGACGGCGGTGAAGGTATCGGTGGCGGCCATGGCCGGGCCGCTCTTGACGCCGATGGTGCCCACCGGAAGCTGCGGCCAGTTGTGCAGGGCATAGACCTCATCGCAGGCGAAGCGGTCGAACAGGCCTTCCTCCACCATGATCTGGCCGCCGCCGCCGCCTTCCTCGCCCGGCTGGAAGATGAAGTGGACGGTGCCCTCGAAGTTGCGGGTTTCCGCCAGGTAGCGGGCGGCGCCCAGCAGCATGGTGGTGTGGCCGTCGTGGCCGCAGCCGTGGAAGCGGCCGGGATTGGTGCTCTGGTAGGGCAGGCCGGTCATCTCGGTCATCGGCAGGCAGTCCATGTCGGCGCGCAGGCCGATGGCCCGGCCGTTGTCCGTCCGCCCCTTGAGAACGCCGACCACGCCGGTCTTGGCGATGCCGGTGTGCACCTCGATCCCCCAAGACCGCAGCTTCTCCGCCACGATGCCGGCGGTGCGCACTTCCTCGAACGCGATTTCCGGGTGGGCGTGGATGTCGTGGCGCCACTCGGTCATCTCGTCGTGAAGGGCGGCGATGGAGTTGATCACGGGCATGGTGGGGTCCTGACTTGGGGCCTGAACAGGGGATGCGGCGGTCCCGCACGCTTCCGCGCATAGCGCCAAGCCGCGTCGCGATGCAAGGGGCTGCGCGCTTTGCTGGCCGTGCGGCAGGGTCGCAGGAGCGTCGTCACGGCCCCGGCAGCAGGGCGGGCGGCGGCAGATCCTTCAGCCGGGCCGACACCTCGTCCGCCTTCGGGCTGCTCTCCTGGGCGCCCAGGCGGGTGCAGGCCAGCCCCGCCGCCACCGAGGCGCGGTGCAGGGCGCTGACCAGCGTGCCGCCGGCATCCAGCTCCACGGCAAAGGTGCCGCAGAAGGCATCGCCGGCGCCGGTGGTGTCGACCGGGTGGATCGGCAGTGCTCCCACCTGCCACACCTTGCCGCGCTGGGCGGCCACCGCACCGCTGCGGCCGAGCGTGATGACGCAGGCGGCCCCCGAGGCATCGCTGATGGCACGCGCCATCAGGTCCGGCGCGGCATTGCTGTCCTGGCCGAGCAGGCGCTCCACCTCCGCCGCCTCGCCTTCGTTGACCACCAGGTAGTCGAGCGCCTTCAGCGCGGATTGCGGGATGCCGCCGGCCGGCGCCAGGTTGAGGATGGAGGTGGCGCCGACGTCGCGGGCGCGCTGGATCAGCGCCCAGTTTTCCTTGGGCGGCACTTCCATCTGCATCAGCACGGTGGTGGCGCCCTGGCACAGCACGGCTTCCGGCACCTCGTTGGCGGTGGCCAGCGCATTGGCGCCCGAGGCGACGATGATGAGGTTTTCGCCCCGCGAGTCGACGCAGATGAAGGCGGTGCCGGTGGGCTGGCCGGTGCGCGAGATGGCGTGCACCGCCACCCCTTGCTCTTCCAGGTTCTTCAGGCAGATGTCGCCGAAGGGGTCCTGGCCGATGGCGCCGTAGAGGTGCACCTCGACCTCAGACCCGGTGGCGGCGCGGGCGGCCGCGACCGCCTGGTTGGCACCCTTGCCGCCCGGCTTGATGACGTAGTTTTCGCAGATGACCGTTTCGCCCGGGTGCGGCAAGCGCGGCACGGGAGCCACCATGTCGACGTTCAGCGAACCGAACACGAGGATCATCTCTGGCTCCCGTCCGCCCGGCCCGCCGGGCTGCGAAGCCGTACCTCAGTGGGACATGAGAACGGGTACGGTCATGTGTTGCAGCATGTGACGGGTGACGCCGCCCAGAACCAGTTCGCGCAGCCGCGAACGGCCGTAGCCGCCCATGACGATGAGGTCGATGGACAGGTCGACGGCACGGCTCAGGATGGCATCGGCAGGCGTGATATCTTCCACGTGCAGGTGGGCGGCTTCCGCCTCCACCCCGTGGCGGGCCAGGTGCAGCGAGATGTCGGCACAGGGCTCGTCGCCCAGTTCGGGATCCGGGTTCACCGCCATCACCGTAACGTGGCTCGCCGTTTCCAGAAGCGGCATGGCATCGGCCACGGCGCGGGCGCTTTCGCGGGTGCCGCTCCAGGCGACCATGATGCGCTCGCCGACGGTTTCCATCTTGTAGGCATAGGGCACCAGCAGCACCGGCCGGCCGCAGGCGAGGATCAGGTCGCCGGGGTCCACGGTGTCCGGGCGGGCGCCCTCCTCGGGGTCGAGCTGGCCGGCGACCACCATGTCGGCGTAGCGCACCAGCACCTCGGCGGCGGTTTCCGCATCGCCGCGGGCGACCCGCCAGTCCGACCGGTCGGCGCGGCCTTCGCGGCGCAAGACTTCCTCAAACGCCTTGTGGGCTTCTTCCGCCCCTTCGGCGAGGAAGCGCTGCTGCATCTCCCGCACTTCGGCCTGCATCTGCGCCAGGGCATAGCCGGGGATGTGGATCGGCGCCTTCACATACAAGCCGGTAAGGTGCGCATCGTGCTTGGCTGCCAGGGACGTGGCGTAGGCGATCCGGGTGGCGGCGGCTTTGGTGTTGTCGACCAGCACCAACAGGTTCTTGAGCGCCATAGTCTGAGGTCCTCGATGTCCGATTGCCGTTCGGGCTTGGGTATACGAATCATCCCGTCGCCCGAGGGCATTCCATCGGGCGCTTGGCCAAGTCTACGCTGCCCGGCCAGCGGCGAGAAGATGCAGATTGGAAGAGTCTCCTCTCCGCCGGCGTGCAGGCGGGCCGTCTTTTCCCGCCTGACACCTGCCGTTCCCGCCCGATAGCTGCGATTGCGCCATGGCTTCACCCACCGCCACCGCCCCGTTCGCCGGCCTCGCCGTTGCCCTGGATCCGCCCTGGCTGATCGTGCGCAGCGGCACGGCGTGCACCATGGCGAGCTGGTCGCTCACCCGGCCCGGCCTCGTCACCGCCGACACCGTGGCCTGGCTGGAGGTGCGCAACAGCGACCTGCCGCAAGGCCGCGACCCCGCCGCCCTGCTGGCCGAAGCGCAGGCGGCCCGCGGGCTCGCCGCTGCCGTCGGGCTGATGACCAGTGCTGCGGTCGCCGACCATGCGGCGGTGCGCCGGGTGTGCTGTGAGGACGGCGGCCCGCCGGTGGCCGCGGAGGTGGTGGCGACCCTGGGGCTCAACAACGCCGAACGGGTGGGGCGGCGGGTCCATGCGGCTGCCGCCGATCCGCCGCCGCCGGGCACCATCAACCTGCTGTGCCACGTGTCGGTGCCGCTCACCACCGCGGCCTTGCTGGAAACCCTGTCGGTCGCCACCCAGGCGCGCACCGCCGCGGTGATGGCGCTGGGCCTGGCCATGGCGCCGGACGGGGCGCCGGCCACCGGCACCGGCACCGATTGCATCGTCGCAGCAGCCCCGGTGGCCGCGCCGGGCGGGCCGCCGCCCGCCGCCTATGCCGGCACCCACACGGCCATCGGCGAAGCGGTGGGGGCGGCGGTGATGGCGGCGGTGGACCGCGCCGCGGCAGCCTGGCGCCGGCGCATCCAGCCTGGCTGAGTGCCCCAATCTCGGCGCAGTCGGGGTCTATCGGGCTTAGGGCCGTGACACTTGCCAAGCCGCAGCAGGTTGCGTAGGTGGTGGCCCGTCAGCACAACGGAATGGAGCGGAGTGGAGCGATGCAGCAAACGTGGCGCGCAGTGGCCTTGGTCATGGCGTTGGCGTGGTCGGGATCGGCGGCGGCCCAGCAGGGCCCGGTGGAGCGGATCATCGAGCAGCTCGGCAGCTTCACAGCCCTTCCGGAATCCTCAGTCTGCGAATCCGTTGTCGACATCACCACCGAGCGCCAGCTGATCCGCCTGCACACGGAACTGCTGCTCACCTCTCTGGCCTGCAGCGAGGCCTATGGCTACGACGAGGGCGAGCTGTTCGCACTCTACCGCCAGTTCACCGCCGACCATGCGCGCGAGATCATCCACGCGCAGACCCGCATCGAGGCGGAGTTCGGCGGCGGCGTCGACGGGATGACCCAGTTCGATGCCTTCCGCACCGCCCAGGCCAACGACGAGGCGGAGATGCTCAACAACATGGGGGCGGGTTCCTACTGCGCCATGCGCCATGCCCGCTTCGACAGCCTGACCGGCCCGGACGCGGTGAGCTTCGAAGGCTACGCCGAAGCGCTGGCCATGCGCGCCCGCTCCGCCGCCCCGCGCTGCTGAGGGTCGCCGCGGCGGTTCAAGCGCCGCCGGGAGACCCAGAGCGCTGTCGCGCCCTACTGCATCGGTTCCAGCCCGCTCCCCCACC
>JAGQRL010000098.1 GCA_020425485.1 Rhodospirillaceae bacterium | reverse complement strand
GGATTTCCTATTCGCTCTACCGGTTTGAAAGCAATGTGCGCTCCGCCACGGTGCTGGGCATCGTCGGCGCCGGCGGTATCGGCCAGCTCCTCTACGAAAACATCCGCGGCTTCTACTACGACGAGACCGCCGCCATCCTGATCATCATCATCCTGGTGGTCAGCGCGCTGGATATCCTAAGCCAGCAGCTCCGCCGACTGGTGGCCTGATGGTGCGGCGGCCCAGCCTGCCGATGAGCGGCGGCTGCGTGTGCGGCCGCCACCGCTACACCATCACCGTGCTGCCGCTCACCGTCTATGCCTGCCATTGCGCCGATTGCCAGACCCAGTCGGGCAGTGCCTTCGGCATGTCCATGCCGGTGGCCCGCAGCGGCTTCCGGGTGACGGGGGCCGAGGATCTGGGCACCCATCTCCGGGCGGCCGCCAGCGGGCGCACAGTGGCCGGCCGCTTCTGCACCACCTGCGGCACGCGCATCTTCCACGAGCCGTCGCGCAATCCGCCCATCGTCAACGTCAAGCCCGGCACGCTGGACGACACCTCGTGGCTGGAGCCCATGGGCCATCTGTGGGTGGACAGCGCCCAGCGCTGGGTGGCGCCGGCGGACGGCACGCTGATCTATCCCGGCCAGCCGCCGGCCTTCGATGATCTCTACCGCCGCTTTGCCGCAGCGATGGCGGCGCGACCGCCGGAGCCCAGGGCGCCTAGCGCCGGTCGAATGCGAGGCGCGCCGCCAGCCCCAGGAACATGAAGCTGGTCGCCACCTGCAACCCCCTGGCCAGCCGGCGGCTGCGCGCCAGCGCCTTGCCGATGGAACCGGCGAAGCCGCCGACCAGGCAGTTGACGACGGTGCCGCCGACATTGAAGACGACGCCGAAAGCGAGGAACTGCAGCAGGGTGGAGCCGCGCGCCGGATCGACGAATTGCGGCACGAAGGCAAGCATGAACACCGCCACCTTGGGGTTCAGCAGGTTGACCAGGACGGCACGGCGGCAGGCCCGCCAGGCGGTGGCGGCCCGCGCGACCTCCGGGCTGTGGGCGGCAACCGGCCGCCGCCAGGCATCGATGGCCAGCCACACCAGATAGACCACGCCGGCCCAGCGGATGGCGTCGAAGGCCACCGGATGGGCGGCGATCAGGGCGGCCAGCCCCAGGCCGGCCAGAAGGGTGTGGAGGAAGCCGCCGATGGCGATGCCGAAGCTGGCGGCCACCCCGGCCTTCGGCCCGGAACGCAGCCCCTGGCCCAGGCAGAACATCATGTCCGCCCCCGGCGTCAGATTCAGCGCCAGGGCGGCGGGCAGGAACACCCAGAGGGCTGCGGGATCGATCGGCACGGGCACCTTCCAGCGTGGCGTGAATTCCGGTGCGGCGGCGGCAGCGCCCGCCCGTCACATCATCGCCCAACTCTAGCACTGCCATGGCGCCTCTGCCGACCGGCGGTCTGCCCGGCCGGACGGCGGCCAAGAAGACGATAGAGGCAAACCGACAGGGGGGAAGACAGTGACCAGATCCTTGCTTGTGACGTGGTTGGCGGTGGCGGCCGCCTGGTGTGTGGCGCCGGCAGCCCCGGCGCTGGCGGACGCCGCCACCGAGGCCGTGGCCGACCCGGCCGCCGCATTGCTCGGCACCTGGGAGACGGGGGAAGGCTACGAGCCGCCGGGCAGTGTCACCTTCGAAGCCGGCGGGGCGGGCCATGTCACCAATGTCGGCGGACCGGTGGTGACGATCCGCTGGGTCGCCGATTTCGCCGCCGATCCCATGCGCCTGGAGATGACGGCGCTCGACCAGACCATGCGCACGGTGTTCGCGTTCGAAGGGCCGGACCGCCTGCGCATTGCGGAACCCGGACCCAGCTACCCCGACAGCCTCGACGGGTCCGACACGCTGGTCATGCTGCGGGTGGGCGGGGCGGCGCCGGACGGCCCGTGGATGCCGCTGACGCCGGCGATCCAGGCGGCCATCGCCCAGATGGTGGGGACCGCCGATGACTATGGCTCCGATGCCCCGCATCTCGGCATCGGTCCGCGCATCCAGGC
Organism: Rhodospirillaceae bacterium; assembly: GCA_020425485.1. Classification (GTDB taxonomy): domain Bacteria; phylum Pseudomonadota; class Alphaproteobacteria; order DSM-16000; family Inquilinaceae; genus JACKIH01. The sequence goes on along the minus strand of JAGQRL010000098.1, from coordinate 10,899 downwards.
GCTGCTCCCGGGCCGCTGGTTGATCCTGGCCGCGCGCGCCCAGGACGCGACCGAGAACGCCGAGCAGGTCGCCCGCGCCTGCGAGAACGTGGGCACGCTGGTGGAGCGCCGCGACCCCGATGGCTATGCCTTCACCATGACCCGCCACGACCGCGACGGGAACGCCTTCGAAATGTCCAGCCTGGTGTGGGGCGGCAACAGCCGGTTCCTGCAGGTGAGCAATCTGCCCGATCAGATCGACTACCTGCGCATCCGGGACTTCCCCACCGTCATCGCCCAGCCGGTGTTCCATGCGTGGCAGGAAACGACCATCCTGCCGCTGTCAGACGACGTGCTGCTGCAAACCGGCGGGCTGGACGTGCAGATCTGGACGCGCTGCCCGTAGCTCGGTCGGCGAACGGAAAAGGGCCGGAGCGATGCCGCCCCGGCCCTTCCGCAAAAGCACTTGGACGCCGGCTATTCCGCGGCGACGACCGCCTTCAGCGGCGCTTCGGCGGTGGCCGGCCGCACGGCCGCCGTGTAGTCGTCCATCAGCAGCTGGGTGATCTGGCCGGGGGTGAAGGTGCGCTCGTCGATCTGGCCCACCGGCGTCACTTCCGCCGCGGTGCCGGTGATGAACACCTCGCTGGCCTGGTCCAGTTCGTCGGGCTGGATGCCGCGCACCACCACCTCGATGCCGCGTGCCTTGGCCAGCTCGATCACCGTCTGGCGGGTCAGGCCGTCCAGGAAGCAGTCCGGCGTCGGCGTGTGCAGCTTGCCGTCGATCACCAGGAACAGGTTGGCGCCGGTGGCTTCCGCCAACTGGCCGCGATAGTCCAGCATCAGGGCGTCGTGGTAGCCCTGGTTCTCCGCCGCATGCTTGGACATGGTGCAGATCATGTAGAGGCCGGCCGCCTTGGAATGCACCGGGGCGGTGTCCGGCGCCGGGCGCCGCCAGGGGCTGGTCGTCAGCCGGATGCCCTGCATGCGCGCGGCCGGATCGAAATAGCTAGGCCACTGCCACACGGCGATGGCCACGTGGATGCGCGTCTGCTGGGCCGAAACGCCCATCATCTCGGCCCCGCGCCACGCCACCGGGCGCACATAGCCGTCGACGATGTTGTTGGCGGTGATCACCTCGCGGGTCGCCGCGTCCAGCTCCGCCGCGGAAAACGGCACCTGGAAGCCGAGGATCTCTCCGGAGCGGATCAGCCGCTCGGAATGCTTGGTCAGCTTGAAGACCTCGCCGCCATAAACCCGCTCGCCTTCGAAGACACAACTGGCATAGTGGAGACCGTGGTTCAGCACATGCAGTTTGGCCTCGCGCCACGGCACCAGGGCGCCGTCTTGCCAAATGAGGCCATCGCGGTCGTCGAAGGGAATGATTGACATGCTTGGCGTTCCCGATGGTCAGATTATTACTGCCTTTGAACCTTAGGACGTAACATTTTGCCGCCAATAGCGTCAACATGGCCGACCCCAAGCCGCACGCAAACCCGCTATTCCTAACCGAAGAGGAAACGCGCGCGGGGCTCGACCTGCTGCTCGCCGCGGCGTCGGCTGTCAGCCGCGTCGGCGAAGGCTTGCTGGCCGATCGCGGCATCGGCCGCGGCCATCGGCGGTTGCTGGCGCTGATCGGCCGGCAGCCCGGCGTTACGCTGGCGGAACTGGCGGCCAGCCTTGGCCTGCCCAAGCAGAGCGCCAGCCGGCAGATCGCCGAACTGGTGGAGCGGACGCTGGTGGCGGTGCGCAGCCACCCCAGCGACGGGCGGCGCAAGGCCCTGCGCCTGACGCCGGCGGGCCGGGAACTGGACGATATGCTGTGGACGCTGGAGCGGCGGGAAATCGCGCGGGCCTACCGGCGGGCCGGAGCGGAGGCGGTGGACGGGTTCAAGATGGTGATGGGGGACCTGGCGCGCATCGGCGGGTCGGCAGGGCGGCGGCCGGGGGCGGCCGGGCCGCGGCGACGGCCATGACCGACACCTCCTCCATGGTGGCCGGGGCCGCCGGCATCGAGCCCCACCTGCTGGTGGTGGAGGACGACGAGCGCCTGCGCGGCCGCCTGCGCCGCTACCTGATCGAGCAGGGCTTCGTCGTCACCGTCGCCGGGTCCGCCGCCCAGGCGCGCACGCAGCTTGCCTCCATGCAGGTGGACCTGATCGTGCTCGACGTCATGCTGCCGGGGGAAAGCGGCATCGAGCTGACCCGCGACCTGCGCGGCCGCCTGCGCACGCCGATCCTGCTGCTGACCGCGCGCAGCGAGACCGAGGCCCGCATCTCCGGGCTGGAGGCGGGGGCTGACGACTACGTGACCAAGCCGTTCGAGCCGCGCGAACTGGTGCTGCGCATCCGCAGCATCCTGCGGCGGGCCAGCGGCCGCATGGCATCCGACCATGTGGGGCCGGTGCGCCTGGGCGCCTTCCTCTTTGATCCCGCGCGCTGCGAACTGCGCCGCGGCGAGGAGCGCATCCACCTGACGGGCACCGAAGCCAATCTGCTGTCGGCCCTGGCGCTGCACGGCGGGGCGGTGCTGTCGCGCGATGAGCTGACCCGGCTGGCCCAGATCAACGGGTCGGAACGCACCGTCGACGTGCAGGTCACCCGCATCCGCCGCAAGATCGAGGACGATCCGCGCGCCCCGCGCTACCTGCTCACCGTGCGCGGCGAGGGCTATGTGCTGAGGACCGATACCTGATGGTGGACACCGCGCATTCGCCGCGGTGGGACCTGCGGGCCTGGCTCGCTCGCAGGCCGTGGCAGCGCTGGTTCCAGCTCCGGCTGATCATGCCGCGCACCCTGTTCGGGCGCTCGCTGCTGCTCATCGTGCTGCCGGTGCTGCTTACCCAGGTGGTCACGGCCTACTACTTCTATCAGCAGCACTGGGAAACCATGACCAGCCGGTTGGCCCAGGCGGTGGCCGGGGAAATCCGGCTGGTGATCGACGGGCTGGACAGCCGGCCCGACCCGGAAAGCCAGCACGCCTGGTTCGATACCTTCGCGGAAACCCTGCACCTCACCGTCACCCTGGACGATGGGGCGACGCTGCGGCCGCGCCCCCGCGTGCCCGGCCACTGGATCCTGCAAAGCGAGCTGGAATGGGCGCTCAACGCCCAGGTGGACCGGCCCTTCCACATCACCCCGCAGATCCTCGACCGCTGGGCGGAGATCGAGATCCAGCTCGACAGCGGCGTGCTGCACGTGCTGGTGCCGCGCGAGCGCCTGTTCAGCGAAACCAGCCTGGCGGTGATGCTGTGGATGGCCGGCTCCGGCATCGTGCTGATCATCGTGGCGCTGCTGTTCATGCGCAATCAGGTGCGGCCGATCCGCCGGCTCGCCTCGGCCGCGGAGAAGCTGGGCAAGGGCCGCGACATCCCCGATTTCCGCCCCGCCGGCGCGCGCGAGGTGCGGCGGGCCGCCTGGGCCTTTCTGCTGATGCGCGAACGCATCCGCCGGCAGATCGACCAGCGCACGGAAATGCTGGCCGGGGTCAGCCACGATCTGCGCACGCCGCTTACCCGCATGAAGCTGAGCCTGGAGATGCTGGGCGACAGCGAGGATGCCGCCGATCTGCGCGCCGACGTGGCGCAGATGGAAACCATGATCGAAAGCTACCTGGCCTTTGCCCGCGACGGGGCGGTGGAAGCCTCTGAGCCGGTGGACCTGGTGGCCTTCGTGGAGGACGCCTGCCGCGATGCCCGGCGCGAGGGGGCGGAGATCATGGTGATCGTCGAAGGGCAGGGGGCCGGCCGCACCATGGAGGTGAAGCCCCAGGCGCTGCGCCGCTGCCTGGACAACCTGCTGTCCAACGCCTGCACCCATGCCACGCGGATTCGCGCCACGGTGCGGCTGGGGGCCAAGCAGGTGACGGTGCTGGTGGACGACAACGGCCCCGGCATCCCGGCCGATCGGCGCGAGGAAGTGCTGCTGCCCTTCCGCCGGCTGGACACGGCACGCAACCTGGATTCCGGCGGCAGCGGGCTGGGGCTGACCATCGCCAAGGACATCGTGCGCAACCACGGCGGCCAGATGGTGCTGGACGACTCGCCGCTGGGCGGCCTGCGCTGCGTCGTTACCCTGCCGCGATGAAGGGCGGGAAGCCTCAGGGTTTGGTGGCGGCCGCCAGGTAGTTGATCGACAGGTCGTGGGGCGCCAGCGACCATTGGCGGCGCAGCGGGTCCAGCTTCATGCCGGCCATCGCCGTCACGTCCAGGCCCTGGCGGCGCAGGCCCCCGGCCAGCTCGCTCGGCCGCACGAATTTGCGCCAGTCATGGGTGCCGCGGGCGACCCAGCCCATCACGTATTCCGCGCCGACGATGGCGAGCGCGAAGCTGCGGGCGGTGCGGTTGAGCGTGGACATGACGAGCACGCCGCCCGGCTTCACCAAAGCGGCCAGGGCGGCCAGGAAGGCCGGCATGTCGGCCACGTGCTCCACGATCTCCATCGCCGTCACGATGTCGAACTGCGCCCCGGTGGCGGCCAGGCCCTCGGCGGTTTCCTGGCGGTAGGCGATGGTGAGCCCAGCGGCTGCGGCATGTTCCGTCGCCGCGGCGATGGCTTCACCGCTGGCATCGATGCCCGTGGTCTCCGCCCCCAGCCGGGCCAGCGGTTCCGCCAGGATGCCGCCGCCGCAGCCGACATCGAGCGCCGTGCGGCCGGCAAACGGGTGCACGGAGGTGGCCTCGCCGCCGAAGCGCAGCCGCGCCTGATCGGTGAGGAAGGCGATGCGCACCGGGTTCATCCGGTGCAGCAGCTCGAACTCGCCGCCGGCGTGCCACCACTCCCCGCCCAGCTTGTCGAAATGGTCGATTTCGCTGCGGTCCAGCGTCGCGGTGGTGGCGGACATCTCTTGTTTCCTTGCGGAGGGGCGGGGGAACCGGGCTGCCGATGCCGCTGGGCTGCCTTGTCGCCACCGGCGCTCCTTGCTGGGATCGGACCGCCTGAGTATGGATAGCCCGGGACGGCGGAGCAACCGCGCGGGTGCCGCGGGCACGGGCCGTTTTCTTGCAGCGTTTGGTCGGTCGGGGTGCAGATGGCGCGCATTGTGCAGAAATACGGCGGCACCTCGGTGGCCGACATCGAGCGCATCAAGGCGGTGGCGCAGAAGGTGGCGGCCGAGGTGCGGGCCGGCAACGAAGTGGCGGCGGTGGTTTCGGCGATGGCCGGCACCACCAACCGGCTGGTGGAGTATTGCCGCCAGGTCTCGCCGATCCACGACCTTCGCGAATACGACACCGTGGTGGCCTCCGGCGAGCAGGTGACCAGCGGGCTGCTGGCCATGGCGCTACAGGATCTGGGGATCCCGGCACGCTCCTGGATGGGGTGGCAGATCCCCATCCAGACCGACGATCTGCACGGCCATGCGCGGATCACCAACATCGCGGCCGACGAGCTGGCGGCACGGATGGCCAGCGGCGAGGTGCCGGTGGTGGCGGGCTTCCAGGGTGTGGCCGAAGGGCCGTCGCGGGCCGGCCGCATCGCCACCCTGGGGCGCGGCGGCACCGACACCTCTGCGGTGGCCCTGGCCGCGGCGCTGAACGCCGACCGCTGCGACATCTATACCGATGTGGACGGCGTCTACACCGCCGACCCGCGGATCGTGCGCCGGGCGCGCAAGCTTTCTCGCATTACCTATGAAGAGATGCTGGAAATGGCGTCGCTGGGCGCCAAGGTTCTTCAGACCCGTTCGGTTGAGCTGGCGATGAAGCAACGGGTCCGCGTGCAGGTGCTGTCCAGCTTCGAGGATCTACCCGGAACCCTGGTTGTCGACGAGGACGAGATCGTGGAGCAGGAAGTCGTCAGTGGTGTCACCTATTCGCGTGATGAAGCCAAGCTGACCTTGGTGCGGGTGCCGGACCGGCCGGGGATTGCCGCGGCCATCTTCGGCCCGCTCGCCGATGCCGGCATCAATGTCGACATGATCGTGCAGAACGTGTCGGAGGACGGCCGCAGTACCGACGTCACCTTCACGCTGTCGAAGGCCGAGCTGCCGCGCGCGGTGCAGGTGCTGAACGACTGCAAGGATCTGGGCTTCGAACGCGCGGTGCCGGACGAGAATGTGGTCAAGGTGTCCGTCATCGGCATGGGCATGCGCAGCCATGCCGGCGTGGCCAAGCGCATGTTCCAGTCGCTGGCCGACAACCACATCAACATCCAGGTGATCTCCACCTCGGAGATCAAGATCAGCGTGCTGATCGCCGAGCAGTACACGGAGCTGGCGGTCCGCACGCTTCACACCGCCTACGGGCTGGACGCACCGATCGCCGGGTGAGGGGACCGTTGCGGCAGGCAAACCCCCGATGACCGCCGACGGCTTGGCCGGGCTCCCCCAGCCCAGTCCGGCACGGCGCCTGTTGGCGCGGCTGCGCGACGTGATGGCCGGCAGCGGTGCCGCACAGGTGCTGCTGGACAAGATCGTCCAGTGCATCGCCGCGGAGATGGGGGCCGAGGTGTGCTCGTGCTACGTGCTGCGGGCGGGCGACGTGCTGGAGCTGTTCAGCACCGTCGGCCTCAACCCGGCGGCCGTGCACCGCACCCGCCTGCGCCTCGGCGAAGGCTTGGTCGGTATGGCGGCGGGCCAGGCACGGCCGGTGGTGGCCACCGATGCCTCCTCCCACCCCTCCTTCGCCTACCGGCCGGAAACCGGCGAGGACATCTTCAATTCGCTGCTCGGCGTGCCGATCCTGCGCGGCGGTGCGGTGCGCGGCGTGCTGGTGATCCAGAACCGCGAACGCCGGGCCTACACCGAAGAAGAGGTGGAGGTCCTGCAGACTGTGGCCATGGTGGTGGCCGAGGTGGTGGCGCGCAGCGACCGCGGGCCGGCCGACGAGGCGCCGCCGCTGACGGTGGAATCCGCCAATCTGCCGATGCGCCTGGAAGGAGCTTCGCTGTCCCCCGGCATCGCCGATGGCCAGGCAGTGCTGCACCGGCCGCGGCTGACCATGCGCCAGATGGTGTCCGACGAGCCGTCGACCGAGCATCGCCGGCTCGATGCCGCCATCCGTTCCATGCACCGCTCCATCGACGACCTGCTGGCGCGCAGCGAAGGCTCCGGCTCCACCGAAAGCCAGGACATCCTGGAAGCCTACCGCATGTTCGCGGAGGACCGCGGCTGGACCAGCCGCATCCGCGAAGCCATCGACAGCGGCCTCAGTGCGGAGGCGGCGGTGCAGAAGGTGCAGGAGTGGCTGGAAATCCGCCGCGCCTCCCTGTCCGACCCCTATCTGGCGGAGCGCTTCCAGGACTTCGAGGATCTGGCCAACCACCTGCTGCTGCACCTGTCGGGCCGCGGCAGCGTGGCGGGGTCGGCCACCCTGCCGGCAAACATCATCCTGGTGGCCCGCTCGCTCGGTCCGGCGGAGCTGATGGACTATGGGCTGGAGCGGGTGCGCGCCATCGTGCTGGAAACCGGCACGGCCAACAGCCACGTCGCCATCATCGCGCGGGCCTTGGGCATCCCGGTGATCGGCCGCTGCGCCAGGGCGCTGCGCCTGATCGAGCCGCTCGACCCGGTGATCGTCGATGGCGACCACGGCCAGGTGTTCCTGCGCCCCAGCGAGGACGCGCGCGAGCACATCGAAACCGCCATGCTGCAGCGGGCGGCCCGCCAGCGCATCGCCCACGACCTGGCCGACCAGCCGGCGGTGACGCGCGACGGCGTCCACGTCTCGCTCAATCTCAATGCCGGGCTGCTGGCGGAACTGCACCACCTGCCCAATGTGGGGGCCGAGGGAGTGGGGCTCTACCGCACCGAGATCCCCTTCATGGTGCGGCCGAGCTTCCCCGGCGTGGCGGAACAGACGGAGATGTACGGCCGCGTGCTGGCCCACGCCAACGACCTGCCGGTGACCTTCCGCACGCTCGATGTGGGCGGCGACAAGTCGCTGCCCTACTTCCATTTCGGCAACGAGACCAACCCGCTGCTGGGCTGGCGCGCCATCCGCATCGGCCTTGACCACCCGGCCATGCTGCGCACCCAGCTTCGCGCCCTGCTGCGGGCGGCGGCGGGACGGCCGGTGCGCATCATGTTCCCGATGATCGCCGACCTGCCGGAATTCGCCTTCGCCCGCTCGCTGCTCGACCGGGAGCGCGACGTGCTCGGCGTCGATCCCGCCACCGTGGCGGTGGGGGCGATGCTGGAGGTGCCGTCGATCCTGTGGTCGCTGCCCGGCCTGCTGAGCAACGTGGACTTCGTCGCCGTCGGCACCAACGATCTGGTGCAGTACGTGTTTGCCGCCGACCGTGGCAACGCCCGGGTGGCGCCGCGCTACGATCCGCTGTCGCCCACCTTCCTGGAGGTGCTGAGCGGCATCGTGGAGCAGTGTGCCGCGGCCGGTGTGGAGGTGTCGGTCTGCGGCGAGATGGCGGGCCGGCCGCTGGATGCGCTGGCGCTGCTGGGGCTCGGCTACCGCTCGCTGTCGATGACCGCGTGGTCGATCGGCCCGGTGAAGGCGATGGTGCGGTCGATCAACATGTCGGAGGTCGACGCCTATGTGCGGCAGCTCCGCCGCGGGGGAACCCGCGGGCTGCGCGAGTCGCTGCGAGGTTATGCGCTCGATCGTGGTATCCCGCTTTAGTTGATCTTTCCGCGGGTCGCTGACAAATTTCTTGATTCAACCTTCCGATGAATGACGTGACGGTCCGCATTCCCGATTTGCGGGAGGGTCGGAAACTGTTTAAGAAGGGGCCAAGGCGGTTTTGCCAAGGCGCCCCGCCGAAATTCGTTGTTTCAGCGTCCTTCAGATCTGCCAGCATGGTGTGGCCGATGCGAGTACGGCGCGATATCGAACCTACCGACGACTACGATATGGCGGAGAGCCAGGACGATTCGCCGGAGGCGTTCGAATGGACGGTCAGCCGGATCCTTCGCTACGCTCGCGAGCAGGCCGGCTACAGCGTCCGCGACGTCGCGGATATCCTTAAGATCCGCCAATCCCAGATCTATGCGATCGAGGAAGGGCGCTTCCGGGATCTGCCGGCCACCGTCTACGCCATCGGTTTCGTTCGCTCCTATGCCGAGCTGCTGAGCCTCGACGGCGACGAGGTGGTGCGCCGGTTCAAGGAGGAGTCCACCGGCGTCAGCGTGAAGCCGGCGCTGGTGTTTCCGACCCCGGTACCGGAAGGCCGCATGCCCGGCGGGGCGGTTCTGATGATCGCCATCCTGCTGGCGATCGGCTCCTATGGCGGGTGGTATTACTTGTCCAACCACTCTACCGAAGTGGTGGAGCACAGCGATTTCGTGCCCGAACGCTTCGTGGCGTTGAGCGAGCAGGGCGGCGGCTCCGGTGCGCCGGCGCGCTCCTCGGGGCTGGATTACGAACCCTCGGCAGCCAATGCCGCGGAGGGGGAGGACGGGCCCTCGGCGGTCTACGAACGGCCGGCGGGGCTGCGCGAGCAGGCCGGCGACGAGCCCGCCGCAGAACTGGAAATGGCCGCCATCGACGAAGAGCAGGCCGATGGCAGTGCCGCCCGCCAGGTGGACGGCGAGTGGCCGGCGGGTGCCACGCCGCCGGTCGCCCCGGAACCGCCGCCGGGCCGCAACTTCGGTGCGGCGGACGGCGAGATCGAACTGCGCGCCACGGCGGAAAGCTGGGTGCAGCTCAACGATGCCCGCGGCGCCCTGGTGATGACGCGCATCCTGCGCCCCGGCGACACCTATGTGGTGCCGGACGGCGAGGGGCTGCGGCTGATCACGGGCAATGCCGGTGGGCTGGACATCCTGATCGATGGCCAGGTGGCCCCGCCGCTGGGTGGCCAGGGCACCGTCGTGCGCGACGTCCTGATGGACCCGGAGCGCTTGCTGAACGGCACAGCAGCCGCAAATTGATGGCAGTGGCAACGGCAGCCCACACCGCCCGGCACCGCCCGATTGCCGGATGCGTGGTCCGTTGCCCGCTGCCGTGTTCGTTGCCGTGCTGGGACCGCCGCGCCGCGGCCGGCCCCGTTTCCTACTGCTGAGGTGAGCCAGATGGCCGTTCGCCCGTATCGCGAGATCCACCGGCGCCCGAGCCGCCAGATCCATGTCGGCAAGGTGCCCGTCGGCGGCGATGCCCCGATCACCGTCCAGTCCATGACCAACACGCTGACCACCGATGTGGCCGCCACCATCGCCCAGATCCGGGCGCTGGAAATTGCCGGTGCCGACATCGTGCGGGTGTCGTGCCCCGACGAAGGGTCCAGCCGGGCGCTGAAGGAAATCGTGCCGGAAGTCACCGTGCCGATCGTTGCGGACATCCATTTCCACTACAAGCGCGGCATCGAGGCGGCTGAGAACGGGGCGGCCTGCCTGCGCATCAACCCCGGCAACATCGGCTCATCCGACCGCGTGGCGGAAGTGGTGCGCGCGGCCAAGGACAACGGCTGTTCCATCCGCATCGGCGTGAACGCCGGCAGCCTGGAAAAGGACCTTCTGGAGAAGTACGGCGAGCCCTGCCCGGAAGCGATGGTGGAAAGCGCCCTCAACCACATCCGCATCCTGGAAGACCACGACTTCTTCGAGTTCAAGATCTCCTGCAAGGCGTCCGACGTGTTCCTGGCCGTGGCCGCCTACCAGCAGCTTGCCGAGGCGTGCGACTACCCGCTGCATGTGGGCGTGACGGAGGCGGGCGGCATGCTCACCGGCACCGTCAAGTCGTCCATCGGCATGGGCATGCTGCTGTGGTCGGGCATCGGCGACACCATCCGCGTGTCGCTGTCGGCCGATCCGGTGGAGGAGATCAAGGTCGGCTACGAGATGCTGAAGTCGCTCGGCCTGCGCCGCCGCGGCGTCACCGTGATCTCGTGTCCGTCCTGCGCACGCCAGCAGTTCGAGGTGATCGACACGGTGCGCCGGCTGGAAGAGCGGGTGGCCCACATCACCACGCCGATGACCGTTTCGGTGATCGGCTGCGTGGTCAACGGGCCGGGCGAGGCGCTGATGACCGA
>JAGQRL010000097.1:4784-8272 GCA_020425485.1 Rhodospirillaceae bacterium | reverse complement strand
TGGGTGGCCGGGTGGGGGTGAGGGCCGGTGCCGGAAACCAACCAGGGGCCATGCCGGCCCCACCCCGCCGTACCGGCAGCCGGGCGGTGGGATGCGCAATCGGTTCCGCCGAGCGGGCCGCGACAGCCAGAAGGGAGAGCGCCATGCGCCATCGCCGCTACGGACGCAAGTTCAACCGCACCTCCAGCCATCGCAAGGCGATGTTCTCCAACATGGCTGCGGCCCTGCTGCTGCACGAGCAGATCAAGACCACCCTGCCCAAGGCCAAGGACCTGCGGGCCGTGACCGACAAGCTCATCACCATGGGCAAGAAGGGCACCCTGCATCACCGCCGCCAGGCGTTTGCGATCCTGCGCGACGATGCGGTGGTGGCGAAGCTGTTCGACACGCTGGCCGATCGCTACAAGGCGCGCCAGGGCGGCTACACCCGCGTGCTCAAGGCCGGCTTCCGCTATGGCGACGCCGCCCCGATGGCTTATATCGAACTGGTGGATCGCGATCCCGAGGCGAAGGGTGCGGCAGACCGTGAACGGGTCGCCGCAGAAGCCGAAGCCGCCGAGGAAGCCGAAGCCGTCTACGGCTGATCGCCCGGTCGAGGGACCGGGCAGCGGCAGGGCCGGCACCGGGGCGATCTGCGCGATCGACCAACGGTGCTGGCATGCCAATGACAACCGATCCCGCCCCCCGCCGTCGTTCCTACCGCACCGCTGCGGTCGTTGTCGGTTCTGCGGCCCTCGTTGTGCTGGCCGTGTGGGCCGCAGAGAGCGGCTGGAGCCTGCGCGACCGCCGTTCGCCCTTCGGCAACTGGGAGGTGGTCACCCAGCAATGGGCACCGGTGCCGCCGGCCGATAGCCCGGCGGCGAACGAGCCGACCAGTCCCGCCCCGGTTCCGCCGCCGGCGCAGGCCGACGAGGGGGCCGCCGACGAGCCGACCCCTGCCGCACCCACGGACCGCTTGGCCGACCGCCCAGCGGATCGTCCGGCGGATCTGGCGGCCCCGGAAACGCCGGTGCCCGATGCACCGGCCGCCACCGCCGCCACGCCGGAGCCGGAAGAGGACGAACCGGCCCGCCAGATCACCGCGTCGGAGCCGGAGGCGGAGGCCGCACCGGCGCTCCTGGCGCCGACCTCAGACCAGCAGATCCGCCTCACCTTCGCGCCGCTGGTGGCCGATGCGGCCCCGGCGGTGGTCAACATCTTCACCCACCGCACGGTGCAGGCGCGCGCCACCTCGCCGCTGTTCAACGATCCCATGTTTCGCCGCTTCTTCGGCCCCGGCATGGGGCCGCCCGGCGGGCAGCACCAGCAGCAGCAGAACGCGCTCGGCTCCGGCGTGATCCTGCGCGCCGACGGCCTGGTGGTGACCAACCACCACGTCATCGACGGGGCGGAGGAAATCACCGTGGTGCTGGCCGACCGCAGCGAGCACCCGGCCGACGTGATCGCCGACGATGCCCACACGGACCTCGCCTTCCTGCAGCTCCGCAATGTCGATACGCCGCTGCCCACCCTGGGCCTGGCGGATAGCGATGCGGTGCAGGTGGGCGACCTGGTGCTGGCCATCGGCAACCCGTTCGGCGTCGGCCAGACCATCACCATGGGCATCGTGTCCGCCCAGGCGCGCTCGGCCGGCGGCATTTCCGACTACAGCTTCTTCATCCAGACCGATGCGGCCATCAACCCCGGCAACTCCGGCGGCGCCCTGATCGATGTGGACGGCCGCCTGGTGGGCATCAACACGGCCATCTACAGCCGCTCCGGCGGCTCCATGGGCATCGGCTTCGCCATCCCGTCCAACATGGTGGCGGCGGCGCTGAACGGCGTTGAGAGCGGCGCACCGGGGCTGCGCCCCTGGCTGGGGGCCGACGGCCAGTCCGTCGATGCCGCCATGGCCGAAGCGCTGGGGCTCGGCCGGCCGGTCGGCGTGGTCATCAGCCAGGTCACCCAGGGCGGCCCGGCGGCACGCGCCGGCATCGAGCCCGGCGACGTGGTGCTGGCGATCGACGGCCACGAGGTCGACGACGCCCAGGGCCTGCGCTACCGCATCGCCACGCTGGAGCTGGGCACCACGGCCCCGGTGGAGCTGTGGCGCGATGGCGCGCTGGCGACGGTGACCATCAGCGTGGAACCGCCGGTGGAAGATCCGCCGCGCCAGGAAACCGTGCTCAGCGGCCGCAGCCCGCTCACCGGCCTCACGGTGGTCAACCTGTCGCCGGCGGTGATCGCCGAATACGGCTATTCCGGCCCGCTCACCCACGGCGTCATGGCGGCGGAAATCGCCGCCGGCTCGCCGGCGGCCCGCCTGGGCGTGCAGCCAGGCGATGTGGTGCTGTCCGTCAACGGCCGGCAGACCGACAGCGTGACGGCGCTGGTGGACGCCCTCGGCCAGCCCTCGGGCACCTGGCAGATCGTCGTGCAGCGCGGCGAGCGGGTGCTGCAGACCGTGGTGTCCGGCGCCTATTGATGGCCAAGCGCGCCCGCCCGTCCGGCACCGATCCGGCCGGTGAGCTGTTCGCGCCGCTGGCGCCGCGGCCGCTGGCCGATCGGCTGCGCCCGCAGTCGCTGGGCGAGGTGCTGGGCCAGGACCATCTGCTGGCGCCCGATGCGCCCATCGGCCGGATGGTGGCGGCCGGCCGGCTTGCCTCCATGGTGCTGTGGGGGCCGCCCGGCTGCGGCAAGACCACGCTGGCCCGCCTGATCGCCGGCGCCACCGATCTGGCCTTCGTGGCGCTCACCGCCATCGGCTCCGGCGTGGCGGAGCTGCGCGGCGTGTTCGAACAGGCCAAGGCCGCCCGCGCCGGCGGCACCGGCACCCTGCTGTTCGTGGACGAGATCCACCGCTTCAACCGCGCCCAGCAAGATGCCTTCCTGCCCCATGTGGAGGACGGCACCATCACCCTGGTGGGGGCCACCACCGAAAACCCGTCCTTCGAGCTGATCGCCGCCCTGCTGTCGCGCTGCCGGGTGTTCGTCATGCGCCGGCTCGACCACGATGCCCTGGCGGCCCTGCTGGGCCGGGCGGAGGCGGCGGAAGGCAGGGCGCTGCCGCTCACCGATGCCGCGCGCACCGCCCTGATCGCGCTGGCGGACGGCGACGGGCGCTATCTGCTGAACCTGTGCGAGGCGATCTGGACGGCCGGCGTGGCCGAGCCGCTGGACCCGGCGGGGCTGGCCGCCATCACCCAGCGCCGTGCGCCGGTGTACGACAAGGCCCAGGAAGGCCACTACAACCTGATCTCAGCGCTGCACAAGAGCCTGCGCGGGTCGGACACCGATGCGGCACTCTACTGGCTGGCGCGCATGCTGGCGGGCGGCGAGGACCCGCGCTACATCGCCCGCCGCCTGGTGCGCTTCGCGGTGGAGGATGTGGGCCTGGCCGATCCCTCCGCGCTGCCGCAGACGCTGGCGGCGTGGGATGCCTATACGCGGCTGGGCAGCCCGGAGGGCGAGCTGGCGATCGTGCAGGCGGTGATCTATCTGGGCACCGC